>NZ_JARESR010000035.1:0-83350 GCF_046028015.1 Paraburkholderia sp. RL17-383-BIF-A
ACCTGAAGGCGGCGGCGGTCCGAACTATCCGAACATGTAGTCGATCTCGCAGGGCGACCTGACATGGCCGCCTCGCGTGCGATCCGAACCCATCGACTTTCCTGTCAGGCTATTTATTTATCTGCGTAGCCATGTAGGAAATCCGCCCTCTAACGACCTCAATGGCCTGTTTGAGGGCGTAAATGTCCGGAAGATGACGCTGCGGCAAGCGTATCTGGTTAGCATTTGCGTCGATCTGTTCGATCTCGGCGCTCCATTGCGAGATCTGTTCCTGGCTCGGCCGTTCACTTCGCCATATCTCATCTTCCAGCAGTTTCACTTCGCGATACCAGACTACGAGGCGGTTTTTGATCCGTGTCTCCGCGATTCGGGGCAACGCCTGAAGCACGCCAAGCAGCAAAGCCGCGAAGGGCAGAAGAATCAGAAGACGCCGCTCGATAAAACTGGCCAGCCAGAACGGAAGGTAGCGTTGCAGGAGCGGACGGCCAGATTTGAAGTAGCGAATGCTTTCGTCGGAAACGGGAAATTCGTCGGTGTTGACGTTGGGAAAGGTGCCGAGTGGCGTGAAGTAGTCCTCGCGGCCATGGACGGCGCTTGCCGTATCCAGCAACAGATAGACGAAGGCCGGGTGCAACGAGTCTTTCGCCACGAGCAAAGCCGTTGCGGCGAGCAGGGTGACATCCGCCGACGGACGATCATTGGCAATGCTCGTCGAGCCGCGCGGAAAAATGACTTTGGAGAGAGCCGGAAATTTTTGGACTAGCGCGTCGGCCTGAGCAAAGCTCATTAGCTTCAGATTGCTGTTGAGCAGGGTTCGTTGCATATCGGCATCCGGCCTGCCAATAAAGAATGCCGCATCGAGTTGTCCCGTTTCGAGACCTTGATACGCTTTGGTAGCGTCCATTTGCAACAGCTTGGCGTCGTCGCCGGAGACACCGCTGTAGGCGAGCAATTGCAGCGCGACGTTCAGCAGACCACTGCCAGGAACGCCAATGGAAATCCGCTTGCCACGCAATTGCGCCAACCGGTCAATCGTGGTGTCGCCGCGATAGAACACCCAGATCGGTTCGTACGACACCGCGGCGATCGTTTTGAGGTTGTCGGTCTCTTTCGGACTGGTCGTGCCTGACTGGATAAAGCCGACCTGGT
Source organism: Paraburkholderia sp. RL17-383-BIF-A (assembly GCF_046028015.1). NCBI lineage: Bacteria > Pseudomonadati > Pseudomonadota > Betaproteobacteria > Burkholderiales > Burkholderiaceae > Paraburkholderia > Paraburkholderia sp. RL17-383-BIF-A. The sequence goes on from NZ_JARESR010000035.1 coordinate 1,150, forward strand.
AAGCGCTGTCTGGATCCTTCAGCCGCTGATAATTTTCGATCGAACCGGAAGAACTGCGGATATCGAGCGTCACGCCTTTGCGTTTCAGGATCGGGCCGTAGCGGTCCGCAAAGCCGCGATAGATTCCCTGGTCTGCCCCGGATGTGATGACGATCGTATGCTGAAACGCGGGTTCGAGAATGATCGCCAGCAACCAGCCCGACACGGCCACCAGCAGAATCGCACCCGTGATGAAGAGCCACGGGCGCTTCGGCCTGATGGGTCCTTTCCGGGCGCGATGGAGAACGGGGTTGTTCCTTGGCACGTTTCGGCCTCTTTGGTCAGCCCTCCGAACGGGAGGAGCACAACGCTGCCCTAACGTGCGTAGACTGCAGGCTACCCGGCTTCATGTCAACAATCCGGCAGGCGCTTTCTTCCTGCGCTGTATCGGCAATCAACCAGGCAGAAGGCGTTTGTCGGCGAACCCTCAGACGCCAGATAAACACCCGCGCCAGCAGCACCTCTCAGGCAAGTGCCACCACCGCGATTTCGACCAGCAACTCGGGCGCGGCAAGCTTCGCTTGCACCGTCGCGCGCGCGGGTGCGCTACCTTGCGGAACCCATGCGTCCCATACCTCGTTCATTCCCGCGAAATCGCGGGTAATGTCCGCGAGCCAGACCTGTGCGGAGACGAGTCGCGTCTTGTCGATGCCGGCCTTCTCCAAGAAATTGTCGATCTTCTCCAGCACCTTAGCGGTCTGGAGTTTCACGTCAGGGGTGTGATCGGCGGAAGTCTGGCCGCCGACGAATACGAGGCCGCCCGCCTTGACGACGCGGCTCATGCGTTGATTGGTTTCGATACGAACGATATCGGTCATGACACTCTCTCCAGTTGAAGTCGAACGAAGTCGCCGCGCGCTGACTGCTCGCACGACGGCGCAAAGAAATAACAGTGTTTAATGCGTCGCTAGAGACGAAGCACCGCTAAAGGACGACTCCGCGGTGCGGCCAAAGCGATCGATGGCAAACGCATCGAGCGAAATCGACGGCGCGCCGTCGAGCATCAGTTCGGACACCAGCTTGCCGCAGCCCGGCCCGAGCTGAAAGCCGCTGCCGCAATAGCCAAACGAGTAATACAGATCCGACGCCTTGCGGCTCGCGGAGATGACCGGCAGTTCATCTTCGGTAAACGCTTCGACGCCGGCCCACGCGCGGTTCACGCCAAGATTGCGCAGATGAGGAAACAGATCGGTCACGGTGCGCGCACTGCGCACGAGACGAACGAAATCGACTTCGCCGTGACGATTGGCCAGATCCGCAATGCCGATCAGCTTGCCGCCAATTACCACGGTGCCGTTGTCGAACTGCTTGAAAGACAGCGGCCTGCCCGTTGCGCCGAGCGTCGCGGAGCAGAACGGTGCAACACGATGCGTGACCATCAGCATCAAACCTTCGGGGTGCACCGGCACGGGCTCGCCGACCTGCTTCGCCAATTCGCCGGACCACGCGCCCGCGGTGACGAGCAGCTTTTGCGCGCTGAACGTGCCGTGTGACGTGACGGCGAACCATAGCGTGCCACGCTGTTCGATGCGGCGCGCCGGCGTGCCTTCCAGAAACCGCGCGCCGAGTCGTTGCGCTGCGAGCCGGAATGCCGTGGTGGTTCGATAGGGCAGCGCGTAGCCGTCGCGCTCCACCCAGATTCCGCCAGTGACATGCCGCGCGAGCGCCGGTTCGAGTTCGAGCACGGTCTCCCGGTCGATGACCTTTTCGTGCGTGAATCCATGCGATTCGAGCAGGGCGACGCGCTCGCGGCACGCATCGAGTTCGTCATCCGTTTCGGCGATCTTCAACTGACCGGAAGGAACGAAGCCGCCATCCTCACCGAGCAGATCGGTCATGCCGTGCCAGATTTCCCGCGACATCAGCGCAAGCGGAATCTCGGGCAATGGACGGCCCAGCGTGCGCACACCGCCTGCATTCACGCCCGACGAATGACGCGCGACGTAGTCGGCTTCGAGCACGATCACCTTCGCGCCGCGCCGCGCCATATGGAACGCGCTGCTCGTGCCATGCAGCCCGCCGCCGACCACGAGGACATCGGCTTCCTGAATGTCGGTCGTGTCACTCACCAGCGAGTTCTCCGAGCGTGAGCGGCTTGATCGGCGGACGGATGCGGTAGTAGCCGACTTCGGCGGGCGAGACGCGGCGCGCGTCGGCGATCACTTCCGTCACGGTGAGGCCGCACATGCGTCCCTGACACGGACCCATGCCGCAGCGTCCGAACGACTTCGCCTGATTCGGTCCGACACAGCCGAGTTCGACGAACTTGCGCAACTCGCCCGCGGTGACTTCCTCGCAACGGCACACGATAGTCTCGTCGCGCGGAATGCGATTGACGTCGCGCGGACGATACAGGCTGTCGAGAAAAGGCCGGATGCGCATCACGCCCGCCAGTGCGCGGCGATGCGCGACGGCTTCCGCATCGCGTGTCGCCGGGGTGATCGCGCCGAGTTGCGCGGCCGCCGCGAGACCCGCGAGCGTGCCCTGCAAGGCCGCTGCCTGCGCGCCGCCGATGCCCGCGCCATCGCCCGCGACGAAAATGCCGGGCACGTCCAGTTCGCCCCATGCATCGACTTTCGGGGTGAAGCAGAGTTGCGCGTTGTCCCAGCGGTGCGACGCGCGCAGCGCTTGCGTGAATTGCGTGTTCGGCACGACGCCTTGGTGCAGCAGGATCACATCGGCTTCGATACGATGCGCCGTGCCTTGTGTCGTGAAGTGAAGCGCGGCGGCGCGCTCCACGTGATCCGTGCCGATGCGCGCTTCCACGCGCAGATCGTCCGCCGCCTCGAAGATCGGCACACCCGCTTCGCGCAGCGTGCGGATCAGTTGCAAGCCTTTGCTCAGAAACGGCCACGCGCGCAGCGCCGCCAGCGCGTGACGCTTCGCGCGCCAGCGGTCCTCGTGACGCGTGGTATCGACCAGCGCGCGGATCGGCACGCCGGCGCGCACATACTGCCAGCCGAGCAGATACAGCAGCGGCCCGCAGCCCGCCAGCACCGGCGGCGCGGCCGGCACTTCGCCCGCGCTCTTCAACAGAATTTGCGCTGCGCCCGCCGTCAGCACGCCGGGCAGCGTCCAGCCCGGAATCGGGAAGGGCCGCTCCAACGCGCCGCTCGCGAGAATCACGCATTGCGCGTCGAAGCTGCCGATCTTGCCGTCCTTCAGATAATTGACGCCGCGCTCGCGCGTGACCTGCCACACCGTCGCATGGGTCACGTGGCGCGCGCCGGAGGCGGCGAACGCATCGGCGATGGCGGAGCCCGCTGCGTAGTCCGGCCCGAGAATCTCCTTGCGGCGCGCATCGGCGCGGCCGATGCCGCGGTAGATCTGGCCGCCCACGGCGTCCTGTTCGTCGATCAGCACGGTTTTGAGGCCGGCACGCGCGGCGCGCGTCGCTGCGCTCATGCCCGCGGGGCCGGCGCCCACCACGACGACGTCGACGGCTTCGGAAGCGAAATCGGATGCGAAATCAGCGGCCATGGGCGTTCTCCAGCGGTGCGTCGGTCAGGGTCGCGGGCGGCAGGTCGCGCGCGCCTTCCTGCGAGCGGATTCGCATGCCGGCTTTGACTTCGACCATGCAGGCCTGGCGGCTCGGCACGCCGTCGATTTCGACGAGACATTCGAAGCACGCGCCCATCATGCAGAAAGGCGCGCGCGCTGCGCCCGACACGGGCGTCGCACGAAAGCGCGATACGCCTGCGGCGAGCAGCGCCGCCGCCACGGAGCGGGCGCCCGGCACGGCCAGCGGCCGGTCGTTGAACCAGATGTCGACGCTCGCAGCGGCAGCGCCTTGCGCGTCCGGCAGCGGCTTGAAGAGTGTGTGAGTCGATTGGGTAGTCATGTCGAATTCAATGAGCGGGAGTCAGTTCTCCGGCGTGCTCGAAGCGGCGCGCGGAGAAAGTGGGCAATTCCTCGGGCATCGGCGCGCCCATGATCCACGGCGCGACGCGCAGCGCATGCGCGGCCGCCAGCGTCACGCCGCTATGGCAGGTGACGACGAACGCGCCGGGGTGCGCCTCGGACTGGTCATAGATCGGAAAACCGTCGGGACTGTAGACGCGCAACGCGGCCCACATGCGCACGAGCCGCACGTCATGCAACATCGGGAACGCGCGCACGCCGCGCCGGGCGATGTCGGCGAGCACATGCGTGGTCGTGAAATCGTTGAAGCCGACTTCTTCCATCGAATCGCCGAACTGCACGCTGCCTTCGTCGGTCTGGCGTACGTTGAGCGTCGGATACTCGAGAAACGGTGCGACGCGCTCGCTCACCAGCACCTGGCCGCGATTGGGCGCGACCGGCGCGTCGAGTCCGACGAACGGCGCGAGCGTGCGATTGCCGAGCCCGGCAGCGAGCACGACCCGCGCCGCGCGATACGTCCCGCGCTTTCCATGCACGACGAAGCCCTGCGCTTGCGGCTCGATGCGTTCCGCGCGTTCGCCCGACACGAGCCGCACGCCGCGCGCCTGCATGGCGGTGTGCAGTCCGCGCAGGAGCTTGAGCGGGTTCACGTGACCATCCATTGGCGTATAGCTCGCGCCGATCACCGCGGGGCCGATCTGGGGAATGCGCGCGCGAACTTCCGCGGCGTCGAGCATCTGGTAGGGGTAATCGCCCAGTTCGGCTTGCAGTGTCGAGAGGCGTTTTTCGCGTTCGGCGAGTTCGTCGTCGTCGAAGCAGAAGTGAAAGCCGCCGGGCTGACGCAATGCCACGTTCACGCCTGTTTCCTGCAACAGCGCTTCCGCGAGTCCCGGCCAGCGCGTGGCCGAACTGCGCGACCACCGTGCATAAGGCGACAGGCCATAGCCCTTGCCCTGAACCCAGACGAGGCCGAAATTGCCGCGCGACGCGCGAAAGCCGCCGTCGTCCTCGTCGAGCACGGTCACGCGCGCGCCTTCGCGGGCGAGTCCGTAGGCCACGGCCGAACCGACGAGGCCGCCGCCCAATACAAGGACGTCGGGGCTGGCGGTGCTAGTCAATGTCATCGGGTTTCTCCGATCAGAATGCGATCCAGGCCGACCATGCGGTCGAGCAGGATCATCAAAAGGACAGTGCCGACGATCAGCACCGCCGACACCGAAGCGACCAGCGGATCGATCGTCTGCGCGATCTGGTTGTACATGGCGACGGGCAGCGTGGTGGTGCCGGGCGTCGCGACGAAAATGGTCATGGTCAGTTCGTCGAAGCTCTGGATGAACGAGAGCACCCAGCCGCCCGCCACGCCGGTGCGGATCATCGGCAGCACCACGCGGCGAAAGGCGGTGAAGCGGCTCGCGCCACAGGAGAGCGCGGCGCGTTCGGCATCGCGATCGAGCCCGACCGCCGACGACAGCGCGAGCCGCAGCGCATACGGCAGCACGATGATCACGTGCGCGCACACCAGCGACCAGAACGATCCGGACAGATGCAGCAGCGACAGAAAGCGCAGGAACGCGATGCCGAGCACGACTGCCGGAATCATCATCGGCGAGAGGAAGAAGCTCGTGAGCGCGGCGCGGCCCGGAAAGCGATAGCGGGCGATCGCCAGCGCGGCAGGCACCGCCAGCAACACGCCGATCGTCGCCGCCGCGAACGCGAGCCGCACCGAGAGCCAGAATGCCGCGACGATGTCGCCGTTCTCGAGGATCGCGCGGAACCAGCGCAGCGACGCGCCGTCGAAAGGCATCGAGATGAAGCCCTTGTCGGTGAACGCCACGAGCATCACCACCGCGAGCGGCGCGAGAATGAAGGTCAGAAAGAACGCGTTGTAGACGAGGCCGAGAATGCCGTTCTGTTTCATGATCGTCTCCTTCGCTCAGTCGAAGATGTGCTGGAAGCGGCGTTCGGCGAGCCGGCTGCAACCCATCACGATCGCCACATTGGCGATCAGCAGCAGCACGGCGATAGTCGCGCCGAGCGGCCAGTTGAGCGTGCCGAGGAACTCGTCGTAGGCCGCGGTGGCGACCACCTTGAGGCGCCGGCCGCCGATCAGCGCGGGCGTGGCGAACGCCGAGGCCGACAACGCGAATACGATGATCGAGCCCGACAGCACGCCCGGCATGATCTGCGGCAGCACCACGCGGCGGAACACCGCGAACGGCGAGCCACCGAGCGAGCGGCCGGCCCATTCCACCTGCGGATCGAGCTTCTGCATCGTCGCCCAGACCGACATCACCATGAACGGCACCAGTACGTGGGTGAGCGCGATGATCATGCCGGTCATCGTGAACACGAGGCGAATGGGTTCGCTGGTGACGTGCAGCGCTTGCAGAACGTTATTCAGCACGCCGTTGTTGCCGAGCAGAATCTGCCAGCCGAGCGTGCGCACCACCACGGAGATGAGCAGCGGGCCCAGCACGATCAACAGACAGAGCGACTGCCACGGACGCCTCATGCGCGCGAGCACGATGGTCTCCGGCACGCCGAGCACGATGGACAGCAGCGTGACGGCGAAGGCGAGACCGGCGGTGCGCAGGAAGATCGTGCCGTAATACGGGTCGCTGACGACTTCCCAGTAGTTGGCGAGCGTATAGGCGGCCGTGACACCCGCCGTATCGCTGAAGACGCGGAACGACAGCATCAGCGTGAGCAGCATCGGCACCAACAGCAAGCCGATGAACAGCAACAGCGCGGGGCCCGACAGCAGCCATGGCGCGGCACCGGGGCGGGCGTCGTCAAGCGTGGCCATGAGGGCTCTCCTGGTTGTCTCGCGTGAGCACGCGCAGGTCGTCGTCGGTCCACGCGAGGCCGACTTCGTCGCCTTCCTCGGGCGGCGGCGCGCCGTGATTCGGTTGCGCGATACGCAGCTTGCCGAGTTCGGTGTCCACTTCGAGCAGCCATTGATTGCCGACGAAAACACGCGTCGAGATGCGGCCGCGCACCCGCGCATCGCCATTGGCCAGATGCACCTTTTCCGGGCGGATGTATACGTTCACCGCGCCGTTGACATGACGGCCTTCGTGCGGGACGTGCAGGGTGGTGCCCGCGACCTCCACCTCCGCGCAGCGCGGGTTGCGGCGCAGCACTTCGCCGGAAAACGCGTTGGTGCGCCCGAGGAACGTCGAGGCAAACGGCGTGGCGGGGCGCTCGTACGCGTCGTAAGGCGTGCTCAGTTGCGCAATCACGCCGCGATGCATTACCGCGATGCGATCGCTCATGGTCATCGCTTCGACCTGATCGTGCGTGACGAGAATCGTCGTGATGCCGAGCCGCTTCTGGATCGCGCGCAATTCGATGTGCATCTCTTCGCGCAACTTGGCGTCGAGGTTGGACATCGGCTCGTCGAGCAGCAGCAGTTCGGGCTGCATCGCGATAGCGCGCGCAATCGCCACACGCTGCCGCTGGCCGCCCGACAGTTCCTTCGGATAGCGGTGCCCGAGGCCGTTCAGGCGCACGAGCGACAACGCCTCGGCAACGCGCTCATCGCGCTCCTTGAGCTTGACCTTGCGCATCTCCAACCCGAAGCCGACGTTGCCTGCCACCGTCATGTGCGGAAACAGCGCGTAGCTCTGGAATACCACGCCGATGCCGCGTTTCTCGGGACGCTCGTGCGTAATGTCGCGGCCATCGAGCAGGATGCTGCCGGTGGTTGGCGTGACGAAGCCCGCGACCATTTGCAGCGTAGTGGTCTTGCCGCAGCCGGACGGTCCGAGCAGCGAAAGCAGTTCGCCGCGTTCGACGGAAAGATCCAGGTGTTCGATTGCCGTGAAATCGCCGTAGCGTTTCGAGATGTTTTGCAAAGTCAGGAAGGCCATACGCCTTGCTCCTTCATCAGATCGCGCGCCGCGCGAGGGACTTGCTGGTGTCGGAGTTCAGCGTTCGACCGAACGGTTCCAGCGCTCGGTCCACTCGGTGCGATGCTGGTTGATCGTGGTCCAGTCCATCGCGGTCAGCTTCGAGATCTGTTCGGGACCGTAGGGCACGCGCGCGGCAATCTCCGGCGTGAGTTTGACGGTCTTGTTGACCGGACCCAGGCCGATGCCTTGCGCTTGCAACGTCTGCACTTCCGGGCTCAACAGGTATTGCACGAACTGCTGCGATAACTGCGGCTGTGCGTTTTCCGCGACGGCACATGCCGCTACCTGCAGCGCGACCGCGCCTTCCTTCGGATAAATGAACTTGAGCGGAAAGCCGGTGTTCTGCAATGCGACTGCGCGGCCGCTGCCATAGGGCGCGAGAATCACGTCGCCCGCCTGCATCTGGCCGTCCATTTCGCCGGGCGTGGGCGCCCAGGAGAGTACGTTCGGCGCGACGTCCTTGGTCATCGCGGCGAAACCTGGATCGATGTTCTTCTCGCCGCCGCCGGAAAGACGCGCGAGCATCACGAGCGTATGCAGACCGTAGGTGTTGGTGATCGGCGGCACGCCGAGTTTGCCCTTGATGCGGCTGTCCGTGAGCGCCTTCCACGAATCGGGCGGCGGCAGGCCGGCCTTCTTGAACGCCTCTTCGTTGTAGCCGATGCCGGTCGCCACCATGCCGACGCCGATCGCGGTCGGTCCGAGCTTCGCGAGCGGGTAGAGGTCTTTCATCACGGGCGCGTCGTCGAGCTTTGCGCACAGGTTGAGCTGCATCGCCTGATACATGGGACCATCGTCCATCACCGCGACGTTGATCTGCTGATGGCCTTTCTGCGCCTGCAACTTGGCGAGCGTATCGCTCGAATTTCCGGCGACGTAGACGATCTTGACGTTGTGCGCTTTTTCGAACGGCGGAATGATTTTTTGCCGGTAGACCTGCTCGTTCGAGCCGCCGACATTGGCGACATACAGCGTGGTCTCGGCTTGCGCGAAGAGCGGCGCGGCCAGGGCGGAAGTGAATGAAAGCGCCGCGATGGCGGTGCGGGATGGGGCGGACAGACGGCGATGCAACGCTCTTCTCATGACGACGATCTCCAGTTCCGGTGTGGGGAGGCGGGCTTCACTGCCCGTCGTTACAATGCAGTGTCGCGCCGGCTGGTCATGTCGTCCAATACGAATAAAATACCTATCTATGCATGGATGATATGGATTGGTGGGCCTCGTCTAAGGGAGAATACGGATGAATCTCAAGCACATCGAGGCGTTTCGCGCGGTGATGGTGTCGGGATCGATGACCGCCGCGGCCAAGGCGCTCTTCACTTCGCAGCCGAACGTCAGCCGTCTGATCGCGCAACTGGAGCGCGATACGGGCTTGCAGCTCTTTCAGCGCAGCGGCGTGCGTCTGATTCCAACCAGCGAGGGCGAGGCGTTCTTTCGCGAAGTCGAACGCGCGTTCGTCGGCTTGCAAGGGTTGGTGGCTGCCGCGGCGCAGATTCGCAATCTCGGCAGCGGGCGTTTGCGCATCGCGGCAATGCCTTCGGCGGGCATGACGCTGGTCCCGCATGCGATCAAACGCTTTGTCGAGCTATTCCCGGAAGTCACCGTGTCGCTGCACGTGAATACGTCGAGCACTGTCAATCATTGGACGGCGTCGCAGTTTTGCGACCTCGGCGTGGCCGTGTATGTCAGCGAGGCGTCCGATTGCGAGGTCGAGCAGCTGTCGGATGTGGCTGCCGTGTGTGTGTTGCCCGCGGCGCATCGGCTGGCGGCGAAGCGCAGCATCAAGCCGGAGGATCTGGAAGGCGAGTCGTTCATCTCGCTGTGTCACGGCGACGGCACGCGTGCGATGATGGACGAGGTGTTCCAGCGCGCGGGCGTGCAGCGCGTCCTGGCGATCGAGGCGCAATACACTGCAATGTGCTGCGAGATGGTGCGTCACGGCATGGGGGTGACGCTAGCGCATCCGATCGTCGCGCGCGACTTCGCAGGACCCGGGATCGAGATTCGCCCTTTCTTGCCGGCTACGCGTTTTCAGACCTATCTGCTGTTTCCTCCGCACCGGCCGCGGGAGCGGCTCGCATCGGCGTTCGTCGAGGTTTTGCGGGGCTTGCATGAAGAATTGCTGGCGGAGGTCGTGGCGCCGGCGCGGAGTGTGGCGGGACGCCGGCGGGTACGGGCGCGGGCTGGGGCGTGAGCGGTGAGCGGTGAGCGTCCGGCGTCCCAGTGTAAACACTTGTGAGAATCCACATGAATCAAATGAGACAACCCGAAGACGCGCTCCATGCGTTTCAGAACGCCTGGAACAGTCACGACATGGAGTCCCTCGGAGCGTTGTTCCATGAGGACGCGACCTTCGTGAACCGGTTCGGGCACTACGTGCGCGGCGTCGAGGCGATCATCGAGCTGCATGCGCCCATCCACGCCACTATCTACAGCGATTCGACGCTGGAGAACGAGTTGATCGACGTGGTCGCGATCGGCGGCGATGCGGCGCTCATGCACTTCTGGAGCCGCCTCACGGTCGGTGCGGCGCATCCGGCGGGGCCGCATGCTGTCGATACGCTGATCCTTGCGGTGCTGACGCGGCAGGCTGGCGAGTGGCGAATCAAGGCGCTGGAGAACGTCACCCTGACGAATCCTCGCACGGGGGAAGCCGTCTTGAGAGACGGCGGGGTGGTGTGATCGGGCAGCACAATCACTTTCACGACGTACGTTACCGGAAGCACCTGGGTTTACCAGATCAAGTCTGCCTTTTCCGGCACAGCGTTATAACATTGTGTGGATAAGGCGGTAATAAGCAGCGCCGCTCAAGGCCGTGCGATTGCGCTTGCGAGAGCTTTGCGGTTCCGGAACTCCAGCCCACTAGCGTCCTATAGTGAACCGCTTTGGTCAATAGAGAGGTGTGCTCAGTTGATCGCTGGTGAACCTCGCCGGATACTCGTAGCGTCGCCCTTCGCTGACAGCCTCATGCTATCCGACGAAGGGCGCAGACCGATACGCCGCGGCCCCGGACTCGACTGAACTTGCCGGAAGGCTCCGGACATGGGAGACGAAGTATAAGCGGGACTGAAGGGGGCCTGAAATGGCGCACGCTGATCTGGCTGTACTTGGGGGTGTGGGAATTCTCTCGCTGGCTTGTCTTGTCGTATGCGGAATGTATCTGTACCTGTGCAGCGACAGATGCCGCAACCGAAAGCACCGACCGGAAGCGCAACCGGGCGGCACTCGATCCACCGGCCAAGATGGCGAACCGTCTTCAGCAATCAAGGCAACCATGGGCACGCAACTCAGCGATCGCTGCAGATCCTCGCTCTATCGGGCCGTATTCAGTCACGCCGACGAAGACAGCATCGTGTTCGTGTTCGCCGGCACCCGCGAAGACGCCCGCAAGCGCGCGGCGAGCGCACTGGCTGCCATTCACACGATCCCGGTGCGGAGTGTGCAACTCGCCGATCTCGCGTCGTTCCGAGAAATGGTCGATATCGGCGTGAGCGAGGACGAAGATCTGCGAATCTTCGAAATGGCCTGGAAAGGCGCGGACGTGAGCGCGTGGGCCGAACATCCACTCTTTCTTACCGACGACCCTGGATTGCTCGGCAAATGGGCCGAGTTGTACGGCGACCTCGCGCGCCAACTGGCCGTCGGCGCAATTGAAAAAGCGCGGAACTGATCTTCTGCCGACAGGTTGAATTCGCGGGGCGTGGCCTGTACGGAAGCGCCCCGTTTCGTTTGCGCTCGCCTCGACGAGTTCAGTGCAGGATGGTGCTTCCAGGTTTTGTGTGTCAGTATTGTCGATATGGAACTTCGTAACGTACCGACCCGGCTTTACCATCATCACGGCCGCAATCCAGTGCGCCGTGATTCGTTACGTCCATAGCAAGGAATTCGGGAGTTCGTTTTCTCCGTCTCCATGCACAAACGATCAAGGCGCCTCAGGCGCCTTTTTTTATTTTCCGGACTCGCGAGGATCTCATGACCATGATTCGCGGAACTCGTTTTATCGTTGGGAAGGAAGCCGCACAAATACGCACTCTGGAAGATCGGTTCCGGAGCTACCTTCATTGATGCTGGAGCCGAAGAGGCTATCGTGCCTGCCTTGTGGTCGCAGGATACGTTCGTCCAGAAGGCCGGCGGCAGTGAGATCATCGGCCAGATGTGGGCCTTTCCGGATAAGAAGGGACGACCTTGCTGTCTGATCCCGGAAGCCACGGCCTTATTCCAGGAGAGGTGCATCGCACTGCTTGGTCAACGAGAGGCGCGCATGCTGTTCTACGTTGCGCGCTGCTATCGATACGAGCGACCGCAGGCCGGCCGCTATCGGGAGTTTTCGCAACTGGGATTCGAATATCTTTGCGCAAATCCTGAACTGGCTGCGAGGCGGAGCCTGGAGATTGCGGTCGGCTTTCTCGATTCACTCGGAGTGCGCTATGAGATCGATGATGCGGCTCGCAGGGGACTCAGCTATTACCTGAACGGCCAAGGTTTCGAGATGCGCTGCACCGAACTCGGCGCGCAACAGCAAGTTGTAGGCGGAGGGGCATACCGGGAGGGCGCGGGTTTCGGCATTGGGGCAGAGCGGTTGCTGTTAGCCATGGCTGCTCAAGGGCTCATATAGCGAAGGGAAGATCGAGGGGGCATTCACATGTCCCCTGTTCTCAGATAGTGGCCGTTCGCCCGCCGACCTGACTCATGCGCTGAAAGGCCGTTTGAGTTAACACGCGATCGCCTATTGAATCACGCGTGTTAACTTCATTTTTTCCAATTCGGCAGATTGGAGTCGAATCATTAATCGGACGCCATTCCGGCAAAGAGCCGTCAACCAATAAATAGTGATTTAGTAATCTCGACTAACCCGATGGACCGAGGTTCGTTACGCCCGGGGCGCGTACGCCGACGTTGAGCTATCCATAACAGTCTCTTCCTGAAAATACGCTTTATCGGCCCCGGCACGTACGCCGACTATATGCCTGCGTCACGCGTCGAGCCATGGACGTGGACGCACGCAGCTCCCTAATCCCGGCAAGCAGCCGCTTACACGATCAGACCGCACAACATTCGGCCTGCAGCCAGGTGCATGAAAGCATTTTCAGGAAATGGAAAATGCAATCCACACAATGCGCGCATTAATCGTCTCCTGCCGGCATATCGACATATATCGACATATATCGCAACCCCTCGCAAAGCATCAGATTAATATATGAATAAAAGAAAGTTGAAGATGAAAATTCGGATAACGAGCGTTTTGCTCGCGTTCGCCAGTCCGGCCGTGCACGCACAAAACTCGGTGCGCCTGTCAGGATCGGTCGACGCGGGTCTCGCCTATGTCAGCGACGCGGGCAACGCGAATGGTCATCGAAGTGCCTGGCAGGCGAAGAATGGCGACATCAACATCAGCCGATGGGCATTGTCCGGCAACGAGCAGATCTCCAGCGATCTCAGCGCGATTTTCACGCTGACCAACGGCTTTAACGTGATGAACGGCACCGCCGCGCAACAGGGCCGCCTGTTTGGTTTTCAGTCGTGGATGGGACTTGCTTCGCAGTCGACAGGCACGCTCACATTCGGTCGTCAGTTCGACGAAGTCGTTCAGTTCGTCGAGCCGTTCGCGCTGGGCGGCACACGATACGGCGGTACCGCTTTCGCGCACGTTTTCGACAACGACAACCTCGACAATTACACACGAACGAACAATTCGGTCAAGTACACGAGCCCGGTGTTGCTGGGTGGACTGAAGCTCGGGGCGCTATATGGCTTCTCGAACGAAGCGGGCGGCTTCGCGGATAACCGTGGCTACAGTTTTGGTCTCGGGTATCAGTACACCAATCTGGACCTCGGCGCGGGCTACTTTCAATTCAATAACGCATCGAACCTCGCGACGGCCAATACGAACGGCGCCGAACCGGCCGGCGCGCCGTTCAACGCGGAGCGGCAGCGCACCTGGGCGGCGGGCGGCCTTTATCATTTCACTCAAACGGCGGTCGGCCTCATTTTGAGCGAAACGCGGCTGGACAAAGCCTCGTCGATCAACAACGTGGCCGATACCGCTATCAGCCTGCCCGGCGACGACGTGCGCTTCGACAACGTCGAAATCAACGTGCGCTACGCCGTCACTCCGAGGTGGGATATTTCGGCTGCCTATACATTCACGCTCGGCCGCTTCGCCACGCCGACGGGCGTGCGCTATCCGAAGTGGCATCAGGCCGGCATCGTCAACACCTACTTCCTGTCGCCTAGCACCGACGTCTATGCGGAAGCCATCTATCAACGCGCCAACCAGTTGCAAGGAACCGGGATTCAGGGCGCGCAGATCTCGAACTTCTCGCGCGCGTCCGGCGCGAATCAGTTCGTCGCCGCCTTGGGGCTGAGGCACCGTTTTTAGCCGACCCGTCATGGTCGGCGCGCCGAGGGGCTCTGTCGCAATCCGCAGCGGCGGCCGTGGCTGCGCTGGCCGGACCGCGCGTTATCGAGCGGGTCGATAGCTCTGGCTTTAGCTGAAGACAACTGATCAAACCCCGCCAAGCCGTTCCTCTGAACAGCAAAGGCGGGGATTGCTTCAGGCATTGAAGGCCACCGCGCGAGGATCGTGCGTCGTTCGTTCTCTCTGTAACCCGCTATCATCGTTTTTCGTCACCAAGGAGAACAAGCGATGAGTCGCCCGGATTTCATCAAGCACTGGACCGAACTGGAAGAGCCGCATGCGCATTGCTATCGGGGTGACTCCGAGCCGATGGGACTCGACGCGCCGCTCTCCGCCGCGATGGGTATTACGCGGATCGGCATACATCATGTCAGGCTCTTGCCGGGTCGCCGCACTTCATATCCGCACGCCGAAAGTACCGAGCAGGAGTTCGTCTACGTGCTTCAAGGCAAGCCCGATGTCTGGATCGACGGCGTTCTGCACGCTCTTGTCGAAGGCGACTCGGTTGCGTTTCCGGCCGGCACCGGTATCTGCCACACGTTCATCAACGACACCGCCGACGAAGTCAGGCTGATGGTGATCGGTGAGCGCCCGCGCGAAGACAACCGTATCCGATATCCGCTAAATGAAGCATATGAACTGACGCGCGTGGACCGCTGGACGGACTGGCCAATCAGACCGATCGGCGATCATGACGGGAAGCCGGAGTAACGTCCGCTTCCAAAGCGCGGACAGTTCATACGCGGCGTAAACGGCAAGGTCGGCGCGCGCTGGACGCAGTTTTCCAGGCGCCTTTCAATTCGTCGGCGCTGCGACACGCGCTTACGCGTGGCCGGGCCGATCCCACGGAGGCGTTCCGCCGAATGCATCGACGAGGAAATCGATCAACGCGCGCATCTTGGCGCTCATGTGTCGACGACTCGGGTACAACGCGAGCACGTCGATGTCAGGCAGACGATACTCAGGCAAGACCCGAACGAGATGGCCGGCACGCAGGTCGTTACCGACCAGAAACGTGGGCTGCCAGATCACGCCTTGCCCGGCAAGCGCGGCAGCACGCGCTGTGTCGCCATTGTTGGTGCGCATGTGGCAGTTGACCTTCACGATGTGAGCCTTGCCATTTCTGTCGATCAGTTGCCACTCGTCGCCGGTGGCCGCATACGAGTAGCCGATGCATCGATGTTCGTTCAGGTCCGCGGGCGCTGCGGGATATCCGTAATGCGCGAGGTAAGCCGGCGACGCACACAGAATGTTGGTCGACGTCGCAAGCTTGCGGGCTGCGTAGTTAGTCGAACCGGCGCGTGAGATGCGAATGGCGAGGTCGTAACCTTCGTCGACAATATCGACGACGCGGTCGATCAGCGAGACGTCGAGCTCCACTTCGGGATATTTCCGCATGAACTCGGGCCATAGCGGCGCCAGGTGCAGAATCCCAAAACTCACGGGCGCATTGATGCGCAGCCGGCCGCGCGGTTCGATCGACGCGGACGACACGAGCCCCTCGGTCTCGGCGACGTCGTCGAGAATGGATTTGCAGCGTGAGTAAAAGGTCTCGCCGCCCTCGGTGAGCGAGAGTTTGCGTGACGTGCGATTCAGCAGGCGCGTGCCGAGATGCGCCTCCAACTCATTCACGTAGCGGGTCACGTTGGCGGGCGAGGTTTCGAGCACATCGGCTGCTCGCGTGAAGCTGCCTCGGCTCACCACGGTCACGAAGACTTCAAAAGCGCGCAGCCGGTCCATGTCTGCCCCTAATCATTCACATTTGCTGAATGATACACCTATGTTTTTCGCCTTTCTGCATGCATGGCTGAAGCCTATAGTGCTTTCCACGGACCGAGGTATTCGGCCTCGGTCGACAAACTGCTGCAGGAGATTGAACATGCAACGCTTGAACGGAAAAGTCGCCATCGTGACCGGTGCCAGCGCGGGAATTGGCCGGGCCACCGCAAAACTATTCGCTGCGGAAGGTGCGAAAGTGGTGATCGCGGCGCGCCGCGAAGCTGAACTTGAAACGCTCGCTGCTGAGATTGCCGACGCGGGTGGTGAAGCCGCTTTCCTGGCGGGCGACGTGCAGTCGGAGGACTTCGCAAAAGCGCTGGTGGCGCTCGCCGTCAGCCGCTTTGGCCGGCTCGACATTGCCTATAACAACGCCGGCACGCTGGGCGAAATGGGCCCGAGCACGGGCGTGTCGGAGGCTGGCTGGTCGGCGGCATTGGCGACCAATCTGACGAGCGCGTTTCTGGGCGCGAAGCACCAGATCCCCGAAATGGTGAAGCAAGGCGGCGGATCGATCATCTTTACGTCGACGTTCGTCGGGTATTCATTCGCTTTCCCCGGCACCGCGGCCTACGCTGCGAGCAAAGCCGGACTGATTGGGCTGACGCAAGCGCTCGCTGCCGAGTACGGCCCGCAAGGCGTGCGCGTCAACGCGATCCTGCCCGGCGCCGTGGATACACCAATGTATCGCGACATGAACGATACGGCCGAGTCACAAGCGTTCGTCACCGCGTTGCATGCGCTCAAGCGGGTTGCGCGGCCGGAGGAACTTGCCCGTTCGGTGCTCTATCTGGCGTCCGACGACTCGTCTTTCGTAACCGGTACTGCTTCGCTAGTGGATGGCGGCGCATCGATTACGCGCACGTGAAATTCCGGGCGGCGTCCGGGACCTCGATTGAAGAGATCGTCCACGTGAACAGGCTGCGCTTCGTGGCCCACACACAGTTCGCGGCATGTGAAGTTCGAATCGCGAGCCCCGGACGCCGGCTCACGCATAGCGCGCGAGGAACAGGTCAGCGACCGATTCCGCGAGCTGACCTTGCTCCTGTTCGCCGAGCGGCGCCTGGCCCATCGTCACCTGCGGCCAGAATGCAAAGCCCTTCACCAACACCTGCAACTGCAGCGCCGCGAAAAGCGGGTCGTCGGTCTTGAGACGGCCGTCCGCGGCGGCCGCCCGGACCCACACGGTCAGGTCTTCTTCGCGTTCACCGAGGCGGGCGACCATGTCCCGCGCGCGTTCCGGCGAATGAATTCCGGCCGCTATTGCCACACGTGCAAGCGACAGAAAAGATTCGTCGTTTAGCAGCCGCAGCTTGCGTCCCAACAGGTCGAGCAGCTGCGTGCGCAATGGTTCGTCGGCACTGTAGGCGGGCGCGTCGCCCTGCTGGCTCGCGTCCCAAAGCCGATGAAGAATCGCCGCGAAAAGAGCTTCCTTGCTTGGGAAATGGTTATAGACCGTACGTTTCGAGACGTTCGCGCGGGCGGCGATACGGTCCATGCTGGTCGCGTCGTAACCGGCCGCGAGGAATTCCTCGATCGCGGCGCCGACAATGGCGGCACGTTTGCGGTCAGTCAGGCGTTGAGGGGTGTCACTTGAATCCATGAGCGGATTTTACACCGGGCAGTTTACTTTTCTCGAAAATAAACTACACTGCCGAGTGTACATTTTTCTTTGGACCGCCTATCTCATGACGTCGCTCCCCGCCTTTGTCAGCCGCGTGCTCGGCGTTACCGCCGCGCAACGCGGCCGCGCGTTGTCCAGCCACTCGCCGCAGCATGACGGCGAACGTTTTCGCAACGTCAAGCCGCGCCCCGTCGAAGGCTTGCGCAAGACGCTTGGGATCGCGTGGAACCTGCTGTTCAACAAACCGCGCGGCACGGTGCCGACGGTCGCGTTGCCTGTGGGCGCGCTGACGCGTTCGCAACTCGACGAGGCGCCCGACCGCAGCCTCTACCGGCTCGGCCACTCGACGATGCTGCTGAAGCTGCGCGGCCAGTTCTGGCTGACCGATCCCGTTTTCGCCGAGCGTGCGTCGCCATTCCGGAATCTGGGCCCGAAGCGCTTCCATGCGCCGCCGATCGCGCTGGCCGATTTGCCGCCGCTACGAGGCGTGATCCTGTCACACGATCACTACGACCATCTGGATCGCGAAACCGTGCTCTCGCTCGCGCAGAGCACCGGTGTGTTTCTGACACCGCTCGGCGTGGGTGACCGGTTGATCGAATGGGGCATCGACGCTGAGAAAGTACGGCAGTTCGACTGGTGGCAAGGCACGGAGGTGGATGGCATGCAGTTCACCGCGACGCCCGCGCAGCACTTTTCCGGCCGTAGCCTGTTCGACGGCAACAGCACGTTATGGGCGTCGTGGGTGATCGTCGACGATGATCTGCGTGTTTTCTTCAGCGGCGACACCGGCTACTTCGACGGCTTCCGGACGATCGGAGAGCGCCTTGGACCATTCGACGTCACGCTGGTCGAGACCGGCGCATACGACCCACAGTGGCCGTACGTTCATATGCAGCCCGAAGAAACCGTGCAGGCGCACATCGATCTGCGCGGCCGCTGGCTCGTGCCCATTCACAACGGCACGTTCGACCTCGCGATGCACCACTGGCAGGAGCCGTTCGAAAGGGTGAGCGGCCTCGCTCTCGTGCATGGTGTCGCGCTCTCGACGCCCGGCATGGGCGAGCGGCTGGATTTGAGCGCCCCGCATCGCGGCGAACGCTGGTGGCGCCATGCCGTCGAGACCGCCGCTGCGCCGAAGACCGCATGGCGCCTGTGCGCGTCGCGCAATGCCGCAGACGCGGAGTCTTCCTGAAGCCTGATTGGCGCCGCCTGGTCGTCGGATGATTGCGCCTCGCAATACATCATTCGCCAACACTCGTTTACAGGTCACCGCTACTCAGAAGTGGAACATCGCACAGGCTACAAAGCGAGCCAGTCTATCGGCGCAAACTCGCAATTGATGAGGATGGCAGGGAAGTCGGCGATAGGCTTACCAGAGCCTATGAGCCGACCCTGATCAGGAGCGTAACGTCTTTGGCAATGACAGCCTGATCGGATCCGAACACACCAGCGGGAATAACGAACTTCCCACCATAATGAATCGTGTGCAACCCTGCGGATAGTGGCTCCAGCAGCAGGTAGTAGCCGTCCGCGACGGCAGTCCCTTTTCCACCAGTATGGCCAAAAATCCACGGGCTCGGAGCAGAAAACGAGAATTGGCCGATCGGCGTGCGATAAGCCGAGATGTTGCCTACGGAAACACCGTCGATAGTGCAGAACAAATCACGGATGTCGCTTGCGAAGGCACTCACAATTTTCAACTGGTCCGGCGTAAGCGCCTGGAGTGGTGGATTGTTCAGCGAGGTCGTCCCATTGAACATGGGCAGGAAGATAGACGTCCCGTCGAGCACCGACAGAAAGATAGACGTCCCAGCAGGAATGGTTGTCGCCAGCTGATTGCAGGTCAGCGGTGCAGAATTGGGCGTGGCCCAATACCAGACGTTTCCCGTTTGCGCCGCTGAGATGGGACGATGGTTGCAGTCGTCGAACGGATGGGGAAGGGGGCCGAGCGGCAATTCCAGCGCCCATCGCCAGAACGAGACCGCCCACTGACTATATGTCTTGCCGCGGAACTGCACATTGAGCGACACGACATGGTGATTCACGACCAGGTCCTGCGAATGGACGTCATTGGCGATCACCGAGGTGGCGGCGCCGTCACTCTCGCTTCCTCCGCCACATCCAGTTAGAAGGATGACAATCGCGATCGTCTCTGCCGATGTCCGCAGTCCCCTCGTAGCAAGCGTAATGATCGCGGTACGTTCTCGCGTTTTTGCGTGGACGCTCATGCTGTTCTCCTGCCGGGTCGAGCTTCATCTGCTGTTACCCAACGCATAGTCGAGGGTGCCACATTGTTGGCATACCTCAACAGGTGCTGAACTGTCGCACGGAATCTGCCCGATGTTCCTTGACGAGACGCCCACCGCCGGGAGAGCGCATCGCATGATTCGTTATATGTCGGCGTTGAATCGAATACAAGACTGCAACCACTCGGCCGTTGTCAGCAGTCTAAAAGTGCGTCACCGTGAGTTGCACCGGACGCTACGTCGCTGTTATGCCGATCATTCGGGCCACCGTGGCCACAGCTCCAAACCATATCGACAACGCTTGAGAAGAACGCGGCATTACGTCAGTGCTTGCAAAATATTTGGCTTGCCTCACGGAAGTGATCTCGGCGGAAAGCAGCTTACGCAGCAGAGGCCTTCTTCAGCACCGCATAAAGCTGATCTTTGAGCTGGAGCTTTTCTTTCTTCAGCGTTTCGATAGCGGGGTTGTCAGACGGGGTCACGCCCGCTTCCATGTTGCTGATCTGGTGATCCAGTTCATTGTGTCGATCAAAGAGCCGCGAGAAATGAGCGTCTTCGGTCTTCAGGCGGGAAATCAGGTCGCGAAATTCAGGGAACATCACACACTCCTTTTTCGATCACGGGTGAAAGATCTGGCCTTTCAATTCGTTAGTATTTCACCCGCAGGAATGCTCGGCCTTGATTCTTATCAAGGCGCTACCGGACGGGCGCGGCGCCCGCTTGCCGCGCATCCCGATTCATGGCGCACGCAATCGCTCAAGACGTGCCTGCAATTCGACCAACGCCTCGACGACCGTGCGCACCGTGCCCGCATAGATCGCACCGTCGTTGCCGTCGAGGGTCACTTCGTCACCCTCATGCATCACCGTATCTCCTATTTGCAGAGTACGTGTCGATTCATCGAGATGCAGCGCCGCGCAGCCGACAAGGCAAACCCTGCCAAGTTGACGCGCGACGACCGCAGCATGCGAGGTGCGTGCGCCTCGCTGCGTGAGCAGACCCGCAGCCACCTCCAGTGCGGCGATGTCGTCGGTCTCCGCGTCGCGACGCACCAGGATGACCGACGCACCAGCAGCATGACGCGTGCGCGCGCGTGCTTCGTCGAAAGCGATTTCCCCTGACGCGACCCCGCTACTCGCACTCGCGGCGTGCGCGAGTGGCGTGAGCGGGCGATCGTTATCGGATGCCGCGATAGACATGCGCATCAACGCAGCGGGCTTCAGCGCGGCCGTGCGCTCACGCGCCACATCAGCACTGATCGAGCCCTCGTCGAGCAGATCCAGCGCAATCCGCGCGGCGGCTTGCGGCGTGCGTTTTCCATTGCGCGTCTGCAGCATGTACAAATGTGCATCCTGCACAGTGAACTCAATGTCCTGCATGTCGCCGAACGCGCGTTCGAGCCGCGTCGCCGCATCGCGCAATGCTTCCCAGACCGCGGGCATTGCCTGGGCGAGCTCTTGGTGGCCGCGCGCGCTACGGCGGCCCGAGACGACATCTTCTCCTTGCGCGTTGAACAGGAAGTCGACCCAAAGCGCCGGCTCGCCGCTGACCGGATCGCGCGTAAACCCGACGCCCGCGCCCGAACGCCCGCCCGCATTGCCGAACACCATGGCCTGCACAGTCACGGCCGTCCCGATTGCATCGCTGATGCCGCACTGTTTGCGGTACGCACAGGCCCTGGATGATTGCCAACTCGTCAGCACCGCGCCGATGGCGTTCGCCAGTTGAACCTGTGGATCTTGCGGAAATGGCTGGCCGGCAGCACCCTCGTAGGCGGCGAGGCAACGATGCGTGAGTTCGCGTAGTTCGGCGAAATCGAGTCCGTGCTCGTCGCGAGTTCCAGCGAGCGCGGCGTATTCCGCTTCGAAGATCGACGGGGGCACGCCCGCGACCAGTTCACCGTAGCTCGCAACGAGTCTGCGATAGGTGTCCCAGACCAGACGCGGATTGCCGGTCTGGCGGAGCATGCCCGCAAGGGTGGCATCGCACAGGCCGACGTTGAGCAGCGTATCCATCATCCCCGGCATCGACACAGGCGCCCCCGAGCGCACCGAGAGCAGCAGCGGCACGCGCGTGTCGCCGAAGCGCTGACCGGTGGCATGCTCCAGTTCCCATAGACCGGGTGCCCACACCGCGCTCGCGGTGGCAGTTTCGCGGGCTCGAGCGTCGCGACAGTAGTGCGTGCCCAGCACGAAAGCCGGCGGCACCGGCAGACCGAGGTCAGCCATGCGCAGCAGATTGTAGGCCTTGAAGCCGACCGTTTCCGCCGACGCATGGGTCGCTTCGGGATTACCGCGCGGTGTGGCGTCGCAGCCGATCAGGTAGACCTCGTCGGGCCAGCGTTGAGCCGCATCGGCTTGAAGTGCTGTCATGTGTTCGCTCCGGTTTCGCTGAATGCGACATCACGCAACGCATACCCGGCCACCAGCAGACGATCCGAGGCCAGTTCGAGTGTCGTTGCGAGATCGTTGGCGAGCATCAGGCTGGCGGCATCGCGCACGACACCGAGAATGGCGCGGCGTGCCGCGCGCAGCAGTTCGTCACACTGGCGCTCCGAGCGCAGCACGTTCCACGACGCGGCAAGAAACGCGTCGCTGTCGGTCGTATCGCTGGCGGTGCCGAGGCTGCGTGCGATAGCGAGCGACTTGACGTGCTCCTGTGTCGCCATCAGCACGGTTTGTGCGAGGCGCGACAGCGATTCGTGGACGTTGCTGTCCCAACCTTGCTGGTGGCCGTCGGCGATCAGGCTCATCAGGAACGCGGCTTCTTCGAGCGCGTCGGCGATGTCGTCGGAGAGTTCAAGCAGTTGCTTGAACGGCTGCCAGCGAGGTTGACGCTGCGCCTGCTCACGCGCGCGCATTACCAGATGGTCCGCCTGCCGCTCCCATGCCTTCGCTCTCGCGGCCAGTGCCTGCGCAGGGTTCTCGCCCGCCGGCGGCGCGCACATGACGTCATGCGTGAGGCCGTCGCTTACCGCTTGCGCCAGTGCGTGGCAGTACGCGGCGTGCTCCTCCAGCAGCTCGAACGCGCTGCTGTGCTGGCGCACACGCCGGGCGAGCAGCAACCGCGTTTGATCGCCGACGAGCGCCGCCGGCTGCCCGCCGATCAGCGCGTGACTGGCCATCTGCAGCACTTCGACCATGAACGCCTGCGCATCGCGCGAGCCCAGCACTGCGTCCAGCCGGTCGCCGATGCGGAACGCCCCTTGACCGACGGCCTGCATCGCAGCGTAGATGAGCGCTTCACCACCGGCCTTCAACCACGCCATGTGACCCACGTCGAGCCGGGCCGCATCGCGCAGAACCTCGATAGCCGCGTCTTTATCGACAAACGACAGCAACCGCTTGCGGGCCCGGTTCCAGTCGATCAGAAAAACAATGCGTGAACCGATTCCTTCGAGCGCGGTGTCGAGCGTGCGCTCGTCTGCACAATCAAAGCGCGCAACGCCGAACGTGTAAGCGTCACCTTCGTTCAGCGCCGCATTGACCTTCGATTGCAAGTCGCTCCACTGCGCACCGTAAGCCACCAGCAGCGACTGGAAGAACGCGAATCGCGGCCGGTGCAGATCCGAATAACTCAGCGTAATCGTCAGGCCTTCAACTTGCACGACCAGCACATGAACGTCGTTGGTGCCGATGTCGTTTTGCAGCAGCAGCCGCTCGCCGTCGCGCGTCGCCGCGGTGTCGAGCCCGGGATGATCGAACTTCAGTGGCGCCGTGCGGTTCAGCCCACGCATGAACGCGACGACGCGCGCGCGGTCGGCCGGTTGCAGTTGCCACACGTGCGCACCGTCGATCTGCTCGCTCGAGACCGTATTCGCCAGCTGGTTGAGCGCACGGTGAAGGTCCATCACCAGCATGTGCAGGCTGTCGTCTCCATTCGTTTGCTGGCCGCGCGTTAGCAATTGCAGTTGTGCGCGGCTAAGGCGTTCGCCCCGCAGTGCGTCGAGCCCGTCCAGCCAGTGCTGGACACGCGCGTGCAATGTGTCTGTCTGGTCGTCCGGTTGGAGCAACGGTCGGGCCATCGTCTCCAGATCTTCGGCGAGACGCTGCACGAGACGCGCGAGGTCGGGCAGCAGCAACGTGCCGTCGACTAGCGAAGCGCTTGCAGGCATGTCGTGAAGCCATGGCGCGTCGACGTGTGCGGCGACCAGTTCCGCGGTCAGGTCCGGCAATTCGCGGTCGGGATGTTCGGCGTGCGCGAATGCAACCTGCAGCACGCTCAGGTAGAGCTTCAGACGGTCGTTGGCGGACAGTGCCGCCTTGATCCAGCCTGGCAGCAGCAGACTGCGCTGTCCCATTGCAGCAATTGCCTGGGTCTTTTGCGTCATGGGAGCCACTTGTGCGGGTAGGTGGTCCAGTCTCGGCTGCGTATATGACACTTTCCTGACAGCAGCGACGAGGCCGGAGTATTCGTTGATACACATCAACTGCGCACCGATTGACCTGCGCGAGCATCCGCAGAAACGCGTATGACGCGTTCAGGGTGCATGATGGTGAAGGGGAAATCGCTTGGCGAATTGTTCTTCTTCTTTCGTTTCCCGCAGGCGAAGGAAACCGCTGTTCAACTATCGATCGACCAGGCCATGATACTTCTCGACGGCAAGTATGGAATGCGCACCATGATCCCTTTCTTCAGGACCTGGCTGCGCCGTTCGCCGTCGCCGGCAGGCGCGCATGGGTCGGCCACGAGCAGCGAAACGCTCAGCGAGATCGCCGGGCTTTCACCTGATGAAGCGCTCCAACGCTTGCACAGCACGGCGAGCGGCCTGTCCGCCGACGAGGTAGCGGAGCGCTTGCGCACTACCGGCGCCAATCAGGTGGCTCACGAAGTGCGCCATACGATCCTCGGTGAACTCGCGAATCGATCGATCAATCCGCTGAACCTGTTGCTGTTGTCGCTGGCAACTGCATCGTACTTTCTGGGCGACTCACGCGCCGCGATCATGATCGCGGTGATGGTGGTGCTTAGCGTTTCGCTGGGTTTTCTTCAGGAGCACCGCTCGAACAAAGCCGCCGACGCACTGCGCAGAATGGTGCGAACGAACGCCAGTGTACGCCGGCGTGCAACGGCGGCTGAAGCGGATCATATCGACATTCCAATCGAACAGATCGTTCCTGGCGACGTCGTCCTGTTGTCCGCTGGCGATATGATTCCCGCTGACCTGCGGCTGATCTCGGCGAGAGATCTATTCGTCAATCAATCGGCGCTCACTGGCGAGGCAATGCCACTCGAAAAATTCGCGCATGCCTGCAGCACTTCTGCCGAAACGCATTTCGACCTGCCGAATATCTGCTTCATGGGTAGCGCCGTTGTCAGCGGTGTCGGCTGCGGCGTCGTGGTGCTGACCGGGGGCAGGACGGCTTTCGGCCGCGTCGCGGACCTGATCGCCGCGCAGCGCGTACAGACGAGCTTCGACAAAGGCATTGCACGATTCACCTGGCTGATGATGGCTTTTATCCTGGTGATGGTTCCCCTCGTATTCGTTATCAATGGGCTGACCAAAGGTAACTGGTTCGAGGCGTTGCTTTTCGCGGTCGCCGTGGCAGTGGGGCTCACGCCCGAGATGCTGCCGATGATCGTGACGGTCAATCTGGCCAAGGGCGCGATTGCGATGTCACGGAAGAAAGTCATCGTGAAGCGTATCAACGCGATCCAGAATTTCGGCGCGATGGATATTCTTTGCACGGACAAGACCGGCACGCTGACGCAGGACCGAATCATCCTCAAGCGCCACCTCGATTTCCATGGTGACGAATCGGATCAGGTGCTCGAATATGCGTATCTGAACAGCGCTCACCAGTCGGGCCTCAAGAACCTGCTGGATGTCGCCGTGTTGAAGCACGTGGAGCTTCATGAGCAACTCAAGGCGCACGAGCAGTACACCAAGATCGACGAGATGCCATTCGATTTCGAGCGCCGCCGGATGTCCGTCGTGCTCGCACGGGGGGACGGTACTCACATTCTGATCTGCAAAGGGGCGGTCGAGGAGATTTTTTCGGTGTGCACCCGTTACGTGATCAACGGCGTAATGGGCACGCTCGACGAACGCAATTTCACCGCGGCAAAAGACGCCACCGCCGCGCTCAACGCCGATGGGTTTCGAGTCGTCGCGGTGGCCTACAAGGAGATGCCGCCGCAGCAGGCCACCTATGCGGTCAAGGATGAGGCCGATCTGATACTGCTCGGCTACATTGCGTTTCTCGACCCGCCCAAAGAGACGGCGGCGGCGGCCATTGCAACGTTAAAAGAGCGCGGCGTGCAGGTGAAGATTCTCACCGGGGACAACGACATCGTTACCCGCAAGATTTGCCATGAAGTCGGGCTTGCCGTGGATCGGGTCGTACTGGGCAAGGAACTCGAATCACTATCGCCCGAGCAACTAGCCGATCTGGCGGAGACCGCCTCTGTCTTCGCCAAAGTATCGCCGGCGCAGAAGGCTTCCGTTATCGACGCCTTGCATCGCAAGGGGCATGTTGTGGGTTTTCTGGGTGACGGCATCAATGATGGACCGGCGCTCAAGGTCGCGGACGTCGGCATTTCGGTCGATAGCGCGGTCGACATCGCGAAGGAATCGGCCGATATCATTCTGCTCGAGAAGAGCCTCGCCGTGCTTGGTGAAGGCGTGCTCGAAGGCCGCAAGGTGTTCGGCAACATCACCAAGTACATCAAGATGGGCGCCAGTTCGAACTTCGGGAATATGTTCAGCGTGCTCGGCGCCAGCATCATCCTTCCGTTTCTGCCCATGGCGCCAATCCAGGTGCTCACCAACAACCTGCTATACGACTTTTCGCAAACCGCCATTCCGACCGACAACGTGGATGAAGAATATCTGCGTGTGCCGCGTCGATGGGATATCGGCAACATCGTCAAGTTCATGCTGCTGATCGGGCCGATCAGCTCCATCTTTGACTACGTCACGTATTTCATGATGCTTTATGTGTTCGGCGCGTGGGACAAGCCTTCCTTGTTTCAGACGGGCTGGTTTGTGGAGTCGCTGCTTACCCAGACGCTGATCATCCACATCATCCGGACTTCGAAAGTGCCATTTCTGCAGAGTCGAGCAAGCGCGCCGCTGATTGCGACGAGTCTCGTCATCGCCGCGGTGGGAATCTCCATACCCTATACGTGGCTCGGCACATTCCTGGGCTTCATTCCCTTGCCGCCGGCTTACTGGCCAGCCCTTCTGTTGATTCTCCTGAGTTATGCCGTGTTGACACATCTGATGAAGACCTATTTTGTCCGGCGATTCGGGCTGGATTGAGTGCTGCGACTCGGCTAGTGGAGCATCACCAGGGCGGGCAGTGTGCCGGACATGCTGATTGCGGCGATTTTTTACGCCGGGTTAACGCCAATTCGCGTAGCCTGATAAAAGGCAATGGACAGGTGGCACACATGCCGCGCGCATTGGTTAGTCTGCGGACCTTCTTTGGAATGGGTAAGGCATCGCCACAAGGCCGTTCGCGGTCCGTGCCGAGCCGCAATGTGATGATGCGCGTGACCCTGGACGCCCAACACGCCACACCTTTGCGCCAGGCGCTGATCCGGGACTGTGGCGATCAGCAATGGACCATTCGCGTGGCCCCTCTGCACGGAACGGGGCGCGTGCGGCTATCGCTCTATCTGCCCAAAGACGCGGTCAATGGGGCCATGCAACGGCTTGCGCATCTGGCGCCGACTGCGGAGGTGGGACAACTGCTTGAAATCCCCCAGGCGCCAACCAACGCCTGGCGGGCTCTGATGCATACCCCGTCGCAGCCGCGCGCCGATTCGTCTGATTATCAGGCTGAATCAGTAGGGAAAGCAGACACGCTTGCCCAACTGCTTGCCCCGGATCATGTTCTACTTGGCTGGGACGTAGCAGACCGCGAGACCTTGTTCGAACAGTTTGGCCATTTCTTCGAGCAGCGCTACGACATGCCGGCAACAAGCGTGACCACTGGGCTGATGGCGCGCGAGGCGCTAGGCTCGACCGGTCTCGGCCAGGGTGTGGCTGTTCCACACGGTCAAATCAGAATGCTGCGCCACGCCATGGCGTTTTATGTGCGCCCCGCGCAGCCAATTCCATTCGATGCCCCGGATGGGCAACCTGTGAGCGACGTGATCGTTCTGCTGGTTCCGGAATGGGCAAACAGCACGCATCTGCTTTTGCTAGCTGACGTGGCACAGCGTTTCTGCGACCATCAGTTCCGCGAGCTGCTACATCGCTGTATCGACGCGCGGGCCGTATCCCAACTGTTCGCCAGCTACGAGGCGGTGGGTGATGTTGGGCGTAGGGGGCCGCACACAAATCCCGCGGGTGATGCACCTGCGGCCGTCAAACGGTTCCGTCCGCGCGGGTAGGGTTCTTGCCGTACGTGGATCATCGATCCGCGGGTTTCTTTGTTGACGCGGGCAGTGCAACGCTGACGCAAGCGCTCGTAGGAAAATGTCCTCGGTGTTCGGCCGAACCATACACTTGGTGCGGTTTTCGGCGCCCACACACCTTGGCATGCTCCTGCAAGCGCTTGCGGCAGCCGACTATGACACGAATGCGAACGGCAAAATGGCCGCGACGGCGATGGCGACGCCGACCGTAGCAAACCCCAGGCTAAGCGCAAACATGGTGGAAACGCTCGCAATGACCACGAGCGCCAAACACCAGCGACGCTGAATCTGATGGGCAACAATGAGGCTTCTGCCCTTACCCGTATCCTCGATACTCGCTGCTGCAATTGCCTTGTATTGACGAAATCTCAACCGGAGCATGTAGAACCTCGTTCTTTGAATTGAGATTCTGTCATCAACGGTATAACGAATTTATAAAGCCGCAGGGCGTGTGCCGTTAATGCGCTATATCGAAGCGCGCAGTTCCGGATGTAAACCGCTGCAACTTTTGGCGCTCGGTCGACGCGACTTGCTCTCGCCAAGCTCGGCCTGCGGGACGACGTGCTGTCTTCCGTGCGTCGTTACAAGACGTGGCCCGCGCAAGAATATCCCTCGTTAAACGCATACATCGTGTGCCCGCGATTCGTTGGCGCCCGGTGCGGCACCGTACCGACGTCTCTTAAAGTTTCAGACATCATTGAAGATGCGCTCGCTAAAAGAGTCGTGACCGCACGGTCACCTCGCGTCCGGATCGCCAACCCCCGTCTTGCCGGTGTCGATCAGTCCGTCCCGAATCCTTTGCTGCGTGCGTTGAGCTGTTGCCTGCCCGGAGCGTCAGGCCGGTGGCCATGTGTTTCTGGATTGGCGCCACGCCGTCGTAGAAAGGGGGTTCACTTGTTTAGTCATACACTCGCGTTCTTCTCAGAGGGCCTACTGGCCTTTTCGTGGTGGCGGATCCTGCTGGCTACGCTGGTGTCGACGCACATTACGATCGTCAGCGTGACGGTCTATCTGCACCGGTGCCAGGCGCATCGCGCGCTTGATCTGCATCCTCTCGCCAGTCATTTTTTTCGTTTCTGGTTATGGATGACAACTGGGATCGTGACCGGCAAGTGGGCCGCGGTTCACCGCAAACACCATGCGAAGTGCGAGACGCAGGAGGATCCTCACAGCCCACAGGTCAGCGGACTCTGGAGGGTCTTGCTTGGTGGCGCCGAACTGTACCGCACCGAGGCGAAGAACGAGGAGACGCTGCGCCGGTTCGGCCACGGCACGCCGGCCGACTGGTTGGAGCGGAATGTCTATGAAAAATATCCGGATCTGGGTATCAGCCTGTTGATGGTGATCGATGTGGCGCTGTTTGGTATCGTCGGCGTATCGGTGTGGGCCGTTCAGATGATGTGGATTCCTTTCTGGGCCGGCGGCGTGGTCAACGGGCTAGGCCATTTCTGGGGTTACCGAAATTTCGGTCCGCCTGATGCGAGCACGAATGTGATTCCGATCGGCATTCTGATCGGCGGAGAAGAACTTCACAATAATCACCATGCGTATGCAACGTCCGCAAAGCTGTCGAACAGGTGGTACGAGTTCGACATGGGCTGGATGTATATTTGCGTGCTTTCCGCGCTCGGGTTGGCCACAGTCAGGAAAGTGACGCCTAAACCGCGAATGGTCAAAGGCAAAGCGGTTCTCGACGACGAGACGCTGCAAGCCGTGCTTCGAAACCGCTGCGAGGTGATGGCAAGTTATGCGAGAACGGCTGAGCGCGCCTACCGGGAGGAATTTGCGCGGGTGAAGCATATCAGCCGGAGGGAGAGAGCCTTGCTGATGCGTGGTGTGAAAAAATGGTTTCGCGACGGGGACGCAGGACAAGGCGGAGCGGGTCATCCCGTGCCCAAGGAACTCTGCGGCAACGACGCGAAGCTTCTTGTCTACCTCGAACTGCGCGAGGATCTGGCGGCAATCTGGGACCGCTCGAATCGCTCTCGCGAACAACTCCTGTTTCAGCTGGAAGACTGGTGTCGACGCGCTGAACAGAGTCGAATCGACGCACTAAGGGAGTTTTCGCTTCGCCTTCGCCACTACGGTTGAGGTTTAATGCTGTCGCTTCGGCCGCCGTCGATCTCGAGTTCAGCCTCGCACTCGACTGGCACATTCAGAGGAAGCGCCACGCCCACTGCCGAGCGAGAGTGCGTGCCAATGTCCGGCCCAAACACTTCAAGAATGAGATCAGAGTAGCCATTGGCGATCTTTGGCATCTGATCGAAGCCCTGCGCTACATTAATCATTGCAAAAACGCGCAGCCATGCCGTAATGCGATCCAGGTCTCCAAGCGCTTTCTGCAGGCTCGCCAAATGCGCGAGCGCCACGAGGCGCGCCGCTGTATAGCCTTCGTCCACCGATACTTCAGCGCCAACTCTGCCGACCGGTTGTGCAATTGTCCCGTCGAGGTTAAGCGGAACGTGTCCTGAAACGAAGGCTCGCGGACCTCGTACTCGAACCCATGCAAAGGGCAACGTCATACGGATGTTTGCCGGCATCTGTAGCGGCGCAGGCAACGTCAAGCCTAATTCCGCCAACTTCGCTTCGATTCGCGCCATGATCACCTCCTCAGAGTTCCGCCTACCGGACTGGGCATGGTTCTTTGCTGCTCGACCTGGCAGGGGCAGTCTAAATTTATCGCTTTCCAGAATCGTTCTATTGAAGCTAGTAGTACGTAGTACCGCACCGCCTGATTTCTGAAAGCCGGCATTCTCCCGACTCCGCGCATGCTGGATGATCTATGCTGAATGACTGATAGTCAGCGCGAGGCTGCGGCCGTCTCGATCAAGGAACCGCGAAACAAGGGGCATTCCATGGATACAGTGTCCACTTCCCACATCCGGTACAGGCAGGTGGCCGATCTCCCATGTCCGAAGGGTTTGCCTTTTTTGGGCAACCTCCATCAGCTATCCCCGACCCGGCTGCACCTCGTACTCGAACAATGGGCGCGGGAGCTAGGCTCGCCTTTCAGATTTCAGATCTGTCGAATGCCGGTGACAGTGTGGACCGATCCGGAGCTATGTCAGACCATCATGCGCGAACGTCCGCACCGGTATCGCCGTTATGCGTCGATAGAGTCGGTGCTGGAGGAAATTGGCTGCAACGGTCTCTTCTCGGCCGAGGGCGCAGCGTGGGCGCCGCAACGAAAGCTGATCATGCATTCGTTGTCCATTCCGCATATCAAAGCTTTTTACCCCAGTCTGAAGGCCATCACGGAAAGGCTTTACCTACGCTGGCAACGCGCAGCGGCGCACGGAACTGTAGTCGAGATGACTGACGATCTCAAGCGCTACACGGTGGACGTCACCAGTGCTCTTGCTTTTGGCGAAGACTCGAGGACCATCGACCAGGACCGTGGCGTCATACAGGAGCATCTCGCGCTGATCTTTCCCATGTTGATGAAACGTATCAACGCGCCTTTTCCCTACTGGCGATATGTGAGATTTCCTCGGGACCGCGAACTCGATCGCTCTCTGATCGAAGTTCACCGGTATGTGCGAAATATGATGACCAGGGCACGTGAGCGGATGCGCGACGACCCCTCGGAGGCGCCACGTCATCTCCTTGAAGCGATGCTCGTCATGCGCGACGCGCCACAGTCCGACGTAACCGATGACCAGGTGGCTGCGAATGTTCTCACGCTACTGCTTGCAGGCGAAGACACGACGGCGAATTCCATAGCGTGGACGCTGCTATACGTTGCTACGGATCCGGCTTTGCAACAGCGGCTCTTTGACTCGTCGAGCAGTGTGCTCGGTTCTTCATCGGTATGCCCGGACTTTACGTCGTTAAAGCAGTTGGATCTGTGTGAGGCAGTGTGCACGGAAACCGGAAGGCTCCGTCCGGTCGCCGCGGTGAATTCGTTTGAGCCATTGGAAGACGTGTGTCTCGCCGACATCTTGTTGCCGGCCGGCACGAAAATGTTTTTCCTGAATCGGCCCGCCACTATCGACGCGCGCAATTTTTCGAATCCTTTGCAGTTCGACCCGGATCGCTGGCTGCATGACGATAGCCGCTCGCGTACAGTGCACGGCTCACGTGCATATCTGCAGTTCGGTGCCGGGCCACGTGTATGTCCGGGACGTTACCTGGCTGCTGTGGAAATGCGCCTCGTGCTGTCGATGCTGATGGCCAATTTCACGGTCCGAATGGCGGTCGACCCGGATACGATTCGGGAGATCACTGCGTTCACCATGGTCCCGAGTGCCATGCCGGTGCATCTTTCGGCGCGGACCGTATAGTTGTCCTCCGCGTGCTCGTGCATTCGGCCGATCCGGGTCCGACTCCGACTTCAGCTGACTTGCTTGCGAATCTCAGCGAGGACCTGCATGCGGTCGTTGCAATCCACGTTGGCCGCGTGGCTTCTGAAGGTCGAACTGGCGGGCAGAAAACATGAAGTAGCGGGGGCCGCGGGTAAGCGTTCAGCGAGCGACCGCGCACGCTTGATATCCTGAGATAAACCCGGCCATGGGCGAATCCACGCGAAAAGATTGCGCCCATCGACGAGCGCCAGTCAGCCGAACCACCGCTTGCCTTTACCTATCGAATGCGCGAGATTTCTGGAATCGCCAGAAGCGCGGCAGAATATGCTGAAGCAAGACGGTTTGCACCCCTGCACCCAAAAACAATGCGCATCCCTCCACTAAAAGCCATCGTCGCGTTCGAGAGTGTCGCTCGAACAAAGAGCGTCAATCGGGCGGCTGACGAACTAGGGTTAACACCGTCGGCAGTGAGCCATCAAATTGCCAACCTCGAATCCATTGTGGGAAGGCCCTTGTTCACAAGACTGGGGCGAGGACTGGTGCTGACGCCAACGGGGCAGCAATATCTGGCGGATGTCACCGGATCGCTCGCCGATCTGAGCCGTGCAACCGAGCGCGCGTCGAGTCAATCGGGTGTCGAGATTCTTCGCATTCACTCGAGTCCCAGCTTCGGGCTGATGTGGCTGCTGCCGCGGCTGGCCTTGTTTCAGGAAGCGAACGGCGACATTCAGTTGAATCTCGCGTGCTCGTACGAGGACGTGTCGTTCACC
Organism: Paraburkholderia sp. RL17-383-BIF-A; assembly: GCF_046028015.1. Classification (NCBI taxonomy): domain Bacteria; kingdom Pseudomonadati; phylum Pseudomonadota; class Betaproteobacteria; order Burkholderiales; family Burkholderiaceae; genus Paraburkholderia; species Paraburkholderia sp. RL17-383-BIF-A. Next base: position 34,472 of record NZ_JARESR010000035.1, read on the forward strand.
TCGGGCCACTATGATCTCGACATAAGGCATGGCTACGCGCATTGGACCGATGGCGAAATCAAAACGCTACGCAACGAGTTCATCGCGCCGCTTGCCTCGGAGGAGTACCTCAAACGACACCCTGTGCATACCCCCGAGGATCTGCTCGAACGGCGCCTGATTTTCTCGGAAACGCCCGTCGTGCAGTGGAAGCAATGGTTCGGCAAATTCGGCGTCGCGGTGTCGCACAAGGCATACGATTTCGCGTTCGACCGCTCGTATATGTCCCTCGAGGCCGCGGCATTGGGACATGGCATCGCGCTCGAAAGCACGATGCTCGCATCAGTCCATCTCAAACGAGGTTCACTCATACCGGTCTTCGATCGCACGTATGCAGTCGAAGTCGGAGCTCATCACCTCGTTTACCCTGCTCGGAGCGTGGATTTGCCGCGCGTGGCCAAATTTTTGGCCTGGGTCGAGCAGGAGACCAGCCGCGCCGCCGTGTAGCGTCAGGCCGCGCCAGGCCGGGCGGCGGCACCCCAGCGTGATGCCAGAGGGTCGCAGCGACACCTGAAAATTCTTCAGCAATAGTTGAGCCGAACTGCATTGATCGAGAAGGTTGAAGCACCGAAACTGCGTCTACCAACTAACGTGATCGATGGAGACAAACATGTTGCTCGACAGCAAAGTAGTAATCGTAACCGGTGCAGCCTCGCCGCGCGGTATTGGCAAGGCGACCGCCAAAGCGCTCGCTGCCCAAGGCGCGCGCGTGGTGATTCTGGACCTTCGCAAGGAAGACGCCGAGCGTGCCGCGCGTGAACTCGGCGAGGACCACCTCGGCCTCGCCTGTGACGTGACCGACAAAGCCGCATGTGTTGCTGCCGCCACGGCCGTCATCGAGAAGTACGGTCGTGTAGATGGATTGATCAATAACGCAGGCATCACGCAGCCTTTGAAGACGATGGACATCGGCGCTGACAATTTCGATGCCGTCATCGACGTGAACCTGCGCGGCACACTCTATATGTCGCAAGCGGTCATTCCGCAAATGCGGGCGCAAAAGAGCGGCAGCATCGTCTGCATGTCATCCGTTTCCGCGCAACGCGGCGGTGGCATCTTCGGCGGCCCGCACTACAGCGCGGCCAAAGCCGGCGTGCTCGGTCTCGCTCGCGCGATGGCACGTGAACTCGGCCCGGACAACATCCGCGTCAACTCGATCACGCCAGGTCTCATTCAGACCGACATCACCGGCGACAAGCTTACGACGGAGATGCGCGCCGACGTCATCAAGGGCATTCCGCTAGGCCGGCTCGGCGATGCCGCGGACGTCGCGAACGCCTGCCTGTTCCTCTCAAGCGGCCTGTCGACTTACCTCACTGGCATCACGCTCGACGTCAACGGCGGAATGCTGATCCATTGAGTACGACATCTGTCGCGACTGCGGCAGATGGGTCAATGCACCCGGCGGTAAAAACCCGGGGCGATATGTCCGCAAACATCTTGCATGGGGCCAGAAGTAAGCGCTAAAGCGCTAACTCTGGCTGACAGGAGACAACCATGAAAACGAAGGCAACCGCGCCGTCAATGGCGGGCGATGTCACGACGCTCGCCGACTCGGCGAGCTTCGAATCAAAAACGTATGCGAAAGTCGGACGGCGCCTGATACCGTTCCTGATGCTCTGCTATCTGGGCGCTTATCTCGATCGTGTCAACGTGGGCTTTGCAAAACTGCAGATGCTCAACGATCTGCGATTTAGCGAAACCGTGTACGGCCTTGGCGCCGGCATTTTCTTTCTCGGATATTTTCTCTTCGAAGTACCGAGTAATCTCATGTTGCACAAAGTGGGCGCACGAAACTGGCTCGCCCGCATCATGCTGACCTGGGCTGTGATCTCGGCCTCGTTTGTCTTCGTCAAATCGCCAACCACGTTCTATGTTCTCCGCTTCATGTTGGGCGTGGCCGAGGCAGGGTTCGCGCCAGGCGTCATTCTGTATCTGACGTACTGGTTTCCTTCGGCACGGCGCGCAAAGGCACTCTCACTCTTTTTCATGGCGATTCCGCTGGCCGGCATTGTCGGCGGGCCGCTGTCCGGGTACATCCTGCATGCTTTCCAGGGGGTGCATGGACTGGCTGGCTGGAAGTGGCTGTTCATCCTCGAAGCGCTGCCGTCGCTGCTCCTTGGCGTCGCCATTCTGCTCTACCTCGACAACGGTATTGCCGCCGCGAAGTGGCTCACCGATGCGGAGAAAGCACTCCTTGCACGAAACGTGGCCAACGACAACGCACACAAGATCGCGCATGTGTCGATCAGGTCATTCATCGGCGATCGTCGTCTGTGGTTGATGGCCTCCATCTACTTCTGCGTCGTGCTCGGTCAATATGGGCTCACATTCTGGCTGCCGACGATCATCCGCAAATCCGGCGTAGCCGATCCGCTGTGGGTGGGCGTTTTTACAGCCATTCCGTACCTGTGCGCCATCATTGCGCTGCCGCTGGTGGGAGCGAGTGCTGACCGCCATCGCGAGCGCCGTCTGCATCTTGCGATCCCGATGCTCGTATCGGCAGCTGGCTTTGCAACGCTTCCGATGCTGGGCGGAGTCGGCGCATCGCTGGTGTGTGTCAGTGTTGCCGCAGCCGGCATTCTCGCTTCGTCTTCACAGTTCTGGTCACTGCCGACCGCGCTCCTTGGTGGCATGTCCGCCGCGGCGGGTATCGCGGCAGTGAACTGTTTCGCCAATCTCGCCGGCTTCTTCTCGCCGGCCATCGTGGGCTGGTTGAACGATCTGACCGGTAAATCGACGGCTGGGCTCATCTTCATCTCCGTCGCCATCGTCATCGGTGCCGGGCTTGTTTTCCTCGTGCCAGCCAAAACCGTCAATCGCTGACACCGGCCGCTGCAAAGACTCACTTTTTTGAATCAAGGAGACACCATGAACAGTTCGTCATCAGATGGGGTGACGCTCGCCGAGCGCGCCTACCGGATTCGCAGAAACGCCTTGCTGATGGGCGAAGTACAAGGCCAGGGCTATATCGGCCAGGCACTCGATATCGCCGATGTACTCGCCGTTGCCTACTTTGGCGCGATGCGCTACCAGCCCGAGAACCCCGACTGGGAGGGCCGCGATCGCTTCCTCTTGTCCAATGGCCACTATGCAATCGCGCTTTACGCCGCGCTTTTCGAAGCCGGCTTCCTGCCACCGGAAGAACTCGAAACCTACGGTAGCGACGACAGCCGGTTGCCCATGTCCGGAATGGCGAGCTACACACCCGGCATGGAGATGTCAGGCGGTTCGCTCGGCCACGGTCTCACGATCGCGGTGGGCCGCTGCCTGGGCTTGAAGCGCAAAGGCTCCAACGCCTTCGTCTACACGCTTTTCTCCGACGGCGAACTCGACGAAGGCGCGATCTGGGAGGGCTTGATGTCGGCCGCTCACTGGAAGCTGGACAACCTGATCGCCATGGTCGACGTCAACAACCAGCAAGCCGACGGTCCTTCTTCGAAGATCATGGCATTCGAGCCGCTCGTCGAGAAGCTCGAAGCATTTGGCTGGTTCACGCAGCGGGTGGACGGCAACGACATCGACGCAGTGAAGGCGGCCTTCGATGCTGCACGCAATCATCCGAAAGAGCAGCCGCGGATTATCGTTTGCGATACCCGCATGGGCTGCGGAGTGCCGTTCCTCGAAGAACGGGAAAAGAACCATTTTATCCGCGTCGATGCCCACGAGTGGCAACTGGCGCTCGCAGCACTCGAAGCAGGGAGACAAGCATGAGTGACACCACCACCCAAAAGCCGCGTCTGAAGACTTCGGCGATGATTGCATCGATCGCCGGCGAGGGACAGGTCACGCGTTCCGCTCCGTTTGGTCATGCATTGGCCCAGTTGGCTCGGGAGAAGAAGAATGTCGTTGGCATGACAGCCGACCTCGGCAAGTACACGGACTTGCACATCTTCGGCAAGGAATTCCCTGAGCGTTACTACCAGATGGGCATGGCCGAGCAGTTGCTGATGGGTGCGGCCGCCGGTATGGCACATGAGGGCGCCCAGCCGTTCGTGACGACGTATGCCGTATTCGCGACCCGTCGCGCGTATGACTTCATGCACCAGGCCATTGCTGAGGACAACCTCGACGTAAAGATCATCTGCGCACTGCCTGGCCTCACGACCGGCTACGGCCCGAGCCATCAGGCGGCAGAGGATCTCGCCCTGATGCGTGCGATGCCGAACATGACGGTCATCGATCCGTGCGACGCGCTGGATACCGAACAGATGGTGCCGGCGATCGCCGCGCATAACGGCCCGGTGTACGCGCGCCTGCTGCGTGGCAACGTTCCGGCCGTGCTCGATGAGTACGACTATCAGTTCGAGTTGGGCAAGGCGAAGCTGCTTCGCGACGGCGCGGAGGTGCTGATTATTTCTTCGGGCATTATGACCATGCGCTCGCTGGAAGTCGCGAAGGCGCTGGAAGTGGACAATGTCGGCGTCGCGGTGTTGCATGTGCCGACCATCAAGCCGCTCGATACTGAGACGATCTTGCGCGAAGCCCGGCGCACGGGGCGCATGGTGGTGGTCGCCGAGAATCACTCGGTGATCGGCGGTCTCGGAGAGGCGGTCGCGACCACGCTGCTCACGGCCGGCGTCACGCCGATGTACCGTCAGATCTCGCTGCCCGACGAGTTTCTCGCTGCCGGCGCGTTGCCGACCTTGCATGATCGCTACGGCATCTCGACCCATGTCATGACAGCAACCATCAAGGGCTGGCTTGGATAAGCCCACCATAGGGCCGTTGTACGATCGTGCGCAGGCATTCAACGCGACTCTGAAAACCATCTCCGCAAAAGCTGCACGTCCGGAATGCGGATATGCCGGCCCTTGGCCTCGATGAGATTCAGATCGCAAAGGCGGGTGAATGCCCTGCTCACGGTTTCCAGTCGCAGGCCGACAAAATCAGCAATATCGGTTCGACTGAGGGGGAGCGAAAATTCGGTGAAATGCTGTTTGCGCGCGGCAAGCTGGTCCGAGAACCAGAGGAGGAAACCACACACACGCCGTTCGGCATTGGCGCTCGCGGTGGACAGGAACGCCGCCTGCCGTTGTTGCATGACGCGCGCGACGAGACGTTGAAACTGGGTGCCAACCAGCTGGTTCTGGGAGATACGCCGCAACAGGTGCCGGTAAGGGATAACACAGAAGACCGAATTCTCAAGGGCAACCACCGTAACGGGTTGTGCCCCGGACGCAGCGCCGAGAAAACCAACAACATCACCTCTCAGGGCAAGCGCCGCGATCTGAAGACGCCCGTCGACGGATCGCACTACGGCTTTTGACGAACCGCTCGCAATCGCGAAGACATGCGTGAACGGGGATCCTTGCTCATAGAGAACCTTGCCTTGTTGTACGCGCCTTCTTTCGACGACCACGTCGGCGAGACTCGACATCTGATGCGAGTCAAGCCCACTCCCAAGACACAAGTCGCGGATTCCGCATTGAGCACAATGATTGGGGCGCTCGCTAGCGAAAGATTGCTTGCCAAGGGCGATGAGGAGTTCGTGGTCCATGAATGATGAGTACCGGGTGAGCCGCGCGCGTGGCGTAGTTTTGATTGGCGGTGCATGACCCTTTCGTCAACGAAACTGGCGAAGGGTGTATCTATTCGCAGTTGGATGCGCCAGCGCGTTTGCGCCAGTCGTGCCGGCGGTGCCTGGCCATCCACACCGTGGCCCACGTCGCGTCGATTGGCTGTCTCAATCTAAATGTAGTCATTAGCCAACGTTGCAAGGGCGAGCCGAAAACGCCGATTAGGCTCACGGCTGCATGTCCCATCCGCGCAGGTTTCTCCGTGAACCTGACATGCTGGCAAAACTGTGTCCTGAACCGATCATATTCCCCGCTCGACTTTAAGCGCTTACCGGTACAGCGCATGAAGTTGACTAAAGTCAAACGAGAAGGTTTGCCGGGCCGCCAATGGGCCAAGTGAGGCGATATGAACCGGTATCTTGGTAGGGACCTTAAACCAACGATCTAAAGCATCGCATGAACGGGCGTGCATTCATCAGACTTTTGCTATTTCAACTCATATGACCCGCCCACTTGCAGGCGCACTTTCTTATGCGTGATCGATGGTGTTTGTGCATGCGGTCAGCGGATGACCATTGTCTGACGTTGTTCGACAAGTGGTGCGAGAGACGCGCGGTGCTGCCGCTGTGCTACTTGATGAATGCATGGCCCATCACGTCCGCGTTGGGTTCAGCGATCAATCGCCTTTACGCGCTGTTAGATGAACTATTGGCTGACGAGTCTGCAGGACTGCGCGAAAGCGAGCGTAAGACAATCAACATGATTCTGCGGAACAGATGCATCCATATCGAGGGCTCGGCTGACGAGGTTGCGAACGTGCTATGCGAAGTGTGTTCGCACCGGCGTTGCGAGTTGCCTATCGTGCAGCGGTGCGCCTGCTAGCCGGGATTGAATTGTTCCGTGAGTGCGGGCGCAGTTTGCGGCGGGAGATTGAATAAACGTCAATCAGTCTTGTCGATAATAATTGGTAGACCGAACATTATATTTAAGTTGCGTTTCTCTAAAGATATCGATCCTGAGGCCGTTAGCAAGCTGTGGGGATGCCGCACTGTCTGATCGTCGTGGTCAATTTGAGAGGTTTGTTAACGTATGAAGTTGTCCTTCTCCCAGAAGCTCTGGCTCCCGCTCGTTCTGAGCCTGTCATGTCTTGCCGGCATGTCGATCTACAACGCCTACGAAGAGAGGGAGGGGCAGTTGGATGATCGAAAAATGGATCTGGTCCACGCTTCGGATATCGCCCTTAGCATCGTCAAGACATATGGTGATGCGGTAGCGGCGGGATCATTGTCCGAGACGGAAGCCAGGAAACAGGCCATGGATAAGGTCCGTGCTATCCGGTATGGCGACGAAGGCTATTTCGCGATCATCAATTCGCAAGCAACAGTGCTGATGCATCCGACACGGCCAGAGTTGAACGGCAAGGACGCGAGCAACTACAGGGACCCGAACGGCGTGTATGTTTTTCGCGCCGCGGTGGATGCCGTCAAGCGCGACGGCAAAGGGTTCAACGAGTACGCATTTCCGCGGCCGGGCTCGACCGCGGCCTCTCCTAAAATTTCGTACAACGTGAGCTATCAGCCGTGGGGCTGGATTCTCACGACAGGAGTCTATGTCGACGACATCGACGCGGCGTTCCGTTCAATGTTGTATCGCAGCCTTGGAATCATGCTGGTGCTAGTCGGCGCTTTGTCGACTGTCGTGGTGCTGTTCAATCGCGGCATCCTGCGCGCGATGGGCGGAGAACCATCCTACGCGGCCGAACTCGCTAACCAGATTGCGAGCAATGACCTGACCGCAGTGGTCAAAACGAATCGGGATGATCAATCGAGCCTGCTATTTTCGATGAAGAGCATGCAGGAGCAACTCACGCGAACGATCGGCGCGATCAAGGTTTCTGCCGATTCGATCGCGACGGCTTCGCATCAGATTGCAGTCGGCAACCAGGACCTGTCGCAGCGCACAGAGGAGCAGGCCGCGGCCCTGGAGCAAACAGCAGCCAGCATGGAACAACTCATTTCCACGGTTACTCAGAACGCCGAGAATGCGAGCGAGGCTAATCATCTCGCTGCTCAGGCGGTCAAGGTGGCCGAACAGGGCGGTGTCGTGGTAACGCGCGTGGTGGAAACCATGGACGGGATCAACGCCAGCTCCGACAAGATTGCCGATATTGTCGGCATGATCGAAAGCATCGCATTCCAGACGAATATCCTCGCCTTGAACGCGGCGGTGGAGGCCGCGCGTGCCGGCGAGCAGGGCAGGGGTTTCGCGGTGGTCGCCTCCGAGGTGCGCTCGCTCGCGCAGCGTTCGTCGACCGCGTCGAAAGAGATCAGGGAACTCATTCTTGATTCCGTGCAGCGTGTGCGCACTGGTGCCGGCTACGCGCAGGAAGCCGGCGAAGCCATGGACAGGATTACGCAGGAGGTGAAGCGTGTGACGGATCTCATGAGTGAAATCGCAGCTTCTTCGCAGGAACAGAGCAAGGGCATCGGCGAGGTCAATGAGGCTGTTACGCAGATGGATCAGGTCACGCAGCAGAACGCGGCACTGGTCGAAGAAGCCGCGGCCGCAGCCAGTTCGCTGGAGATGCAGGCAGACGATCTGAAGGCTGCCGTTTCCATGTTCCGGCTGGATGCATAGCGTGGTGCCGGCGTGTGCTTCGCCGCTCAGGCGCGCAGTGGGATTCCGGCGCATCTCGATGCATCGCGAAGCCCGCCTTGATGCCACCGGCACTCATGCCCGCACGGACTGCGCGACGCGCTGCAAACAACATGCAAGAAAGCCTACACCCCGGAGCTTCCATGGCCATGTCGAAAGAGGTTTCCGACGCAACGCCTGAGAACGACCTGATGGACGACGGTTCACATCTGTACAGCCAGGCATGGGCGTCGTCGCTCACCTCGCTGACGGAGGTGTTGCGGCACAATGCCGCCGATATCGTCAAGCGATTCTATGATGGCCTGATTCGCCTGCCCAAGTCGGAGCACACGCTTGCGGCGCTGTCGGAGCGGGAACTTCAGCATCTCAAGACGCAACAGATCCAGAATCTGTACGCGCTGGCGTCGCCGGAGCTAACCGCAATGGATCATCGCGCAATGGCGTTGCGGGTCGGACGTATCCACGCCATTGTCGGGTTGGAGTGGGAAGACCTGATTCGCAGCCGGGGCATTCTTTCCGCTGCGATTCACGACACACTCGATACGACACTGCACGGCAGGGCGCTGGCGGTACTGGGAAGGCGATTGACGCAGGATCTGGCCTGGCAAACGGAGGCCTACCAGCGTCTGCAGACTTCGCGTCAGGACGTGCTATTACGCGTGACCCGGCTGGCGTGGGAAGTGGAGAGTTACACGGATCTAATCGGCCGGGTTGTTCAGATCCTCGGCGAACACGATGAGGTCGCGGGCTGCTCCGTTGGGCGACCCGATAGTCAGGGGATTTTTCGCTTCGAGTCGGTGTCAGGCAAAACCATGGAGCGGTACCTTGCCGATATGGAGAACTCGACCCAACGGCCGATCTCGAATGGCGACCTGCCTCAAGGCCAGGGCCCGGTCGGGCGCGCCTGGCGTAGCGGGAACGTGGAGCGAAGCATCAACTTTGCGACGGATCCCCTGATGGCGCCGTGGAAGACACTGGCAATGCAGGAGAATTTCCGCTCCAGCGTGGCGATTCCTTTACGTCAGCCCGGGCATGCTCCCAAAGCCATTCTTTTGCTCTATAGCGCGTTTCCCGGCGGGTATTCGGCAGCGGATCAGATGGCTTTCATCACGCCATTACAAACTCTTTTGGGGCTCGCGATTGCGCGGATCGAGAATCAGGAAGGGCGGACCCAGGCGGTCCCTTATGCGACGCGACAGCATTGGGCGGCGCTGCTCAGATCGGATGCGCTGGAAATGCACTATCAGCCGCTATTGGACCTCAAAACCGGGCAGGTGACCAAAGTCGAAGCGCTGGCTCGACTGCGCGACGGCGATAGGGTTCTGACGCCTGGTGAGTTTTTCCCGGCGCTGTCCTCGGATGATTTCCTCGACCTTTACGTCCGGGGCTTGGCACAGGTGCTGTCGCAGCGCAATCGCTGGCTCCAGGCGGGTTTCGAGTTGAAGGTGTCGGTGAATCTGCCGTCCAGTGCGTTGGGTGACAACCGCTATTTCGAAGCCACGCGGCAAGCCTTGACGGAATACGCTTGCTGCCCGGACATGCTAACCCTCGAAATTCTGGAAACGGATGCACTTCCATCCGGTATGGATGTGTGCGGCGAACTGGCGAAATTCAAGTTGCTCGGCATCAACCTGGCCGAAGACGATCTGGGGTCCGGGCACAGCAGCCTGAATCGGTTGCGTGAATTGCCCTTTGACTGGATCAAGATCGACCGCAGTATCGTGAGTGTTGCTGGTCAGGATGCTTCTAACGTGTTGCGTTTCGTCTATCAGTTGACAAGGCTTGGCCGCTCGTTGGGTAAATCGGTGGTCGTGGAAGGGATTGAAGATGCGGGCATGCTGGAAGCCATCGTCATTCTCGGTGCCGACGTCGCTCAAGGCTATGCGATTGCGCGCCCCATGCCCGCGCAGCAGTTGACGGCATGGATGCATAACCGCCCCCAGTTGCCGCGCTCTCTGAGCGCGAAAAGTGCGTTGGGGAAACTGGCTACGTTGTTGATCTGGGAAGAACGCCTGCATCTGATTTGCGAGGACCCGCGCGCTTTTGGCAGGCTGTTTGACATCGTGACGACGCCGCCCGCGATCGGAGTCGTTGCAGCGGCTGCGCCGGCGCCGCTCGACTCGGCGTGTCAGGTTTGTCCATTCTCCAGGTTCTTTAGTGAAACGGAGTCCATTCTGCCGAGGGAACTGTCGGATCCGACCGCGCAGCGAGCCCTGATTGCGGCGGCGGTGAGTCACGGACCGGACAGTGTGGCCTATCGGTCGGCACGCCAGCGGTTGGTGACCGCCATCATGAGCGAAGCGGTGGAATACTGAGCAATGTCGCTTCGCGCAGGCGGCTGCAACGTACGTGGAGGTGACCGCATACGTGTGCGCCGGCTCTTGGGGTATCTCTCTTCTTTTTGACGCGCGACGTCTTGCGCAAGTTTCCATGATCAGGAATGCATTCTCCGCCATGTCCATAGACAGGCGTTTTAGTCTCAGTGTCGCAGTCGCACTCCTTCCGGTCCTGGTTTTGTGTGGCAGGCTGGTCGTGCACGAGTGGCACTCGTACATCGTCGCTGACGACGCCCTCTACGCGTTCCAGAGCTATCGCGCCGGATTGCAGGCAATCGAGCGCGTCTCGGCTGAGCGCGGCCCGACGAACAGCGTGCTGGGCGAAGACTTACCGACTCCTGAAGCGAGAAGTGCGAAGCTGCGTCTCGCGCGCGAGGAGAGTGATGCCGCGATCGAGAAGTTGATCGAGATGCTTCAGTCCGGCCACTGTCCAGCGTGTGCCGTGGAGCTTGCGCATATCAGGGAAGCACGCGACGAGCTCGCAGCCGCACGGGTGAATGTCGATGCGCTCATCCGTCTGCCGTTGGCACAACGGCGGGAGCGTGCGGTGTCGAGCGCAGTGGACGGGATGATCAAGGTCATTCCACAGTTTGCGCCCGCGATCGACGCGTTGGCCGCAAATGTGGTCAAGGGCGATACGCGTGCGTTGAATTGCCTGATCCTTGCCACGCTGACCGCGGATCTGCGGGAAGCGGCTGGTCAACTCGGCTCGCACTTTACCGCGACCCTGACGGCGCGCAGAGCGCTCGGTGAAGACGATCAGCTCGCCATCGAGCGGACGCAGGGGAGAGTCGACCAGTTGCGTGAACTGATCGATGCGCATGTCCGGGACCGGTCGGCGCTGGAATCAACGGCGTTCGACAAAATGAATCAGCAGTATTTCGGGGAGGGCATTGCCTATATCGCAGAGGTTCGCCGCCTCGCGAGCCGGCCGGGCGGCGCCGGCATATCTCCCGCGCAGCTGGCGGATCACTACGTGCCGCTGATGCGACCGGTTACGGCGTTCCGCGACCAGGTGTTGGATCTTGCTGACACGGAGATCCGTTATCACCGTAGCAATGCCTTGATGCTACTCGCGGCCAGCGCTCTCTCCGTATTTCTGCTGTTGGCGATACTGCTTTCGATCGCGACGTTATTCAGAAGACGCGTGATTCGACCGCTCCTCGACGCAACGCATGTAATTGGCGCGATAGCAAACGGCGACCTCACCGCGGAAATCCCGGCAGCGCGCTATCGGGGTGAGATCAAGGCCATGTTCAATGCAATCGGCGTGCTGAAAGCGAACAGCGTCGAGCGGCAGCAGCTCGAACGCGAGCGAGGCCGTCTGATCCATGAACTGAAAGCCATGGCGGAAACCGACTTCCTGACCCACCTGCTCAATCGCCGCGCGTTCGAAAGCAGGGCGCGCGTGAGCTGTGCCGAACGGAATGCGGCCGAACCGGAACTCGCGCTGATCATGTTCGACATCGACCACTTCAAGAGGATCAACGATACCTATGGTCACGCCACAGGCGATCACGCGTTGCAACTCGTCGCCCGTCTTTGCCGTGAAACCTGCCGGGATTCGGATGTCGTCGCGAGATGGGATGGGGAAGAGTTTGCGGTACTCAGCCGCGTGCACGACGCGGCAGAGGCGCTTGCGATAGCGGATCGCTTGCGTCGCAAGATCAGCGAGACCCGAATCCCTTGCAACGGCGGCGATGGCTTCACTATCACCGCAAGCTTTGGCGTCGCGCTCGCGTCAGCCTGCGAATCGCGCGACGTGGGCCGCCTTTTCAGGCACGCCGATCGTCTGCTGTATCAGGCAAAAGAGGCTGGGCGTGATCGGATCGTTGCCGATCCGCTCGGCGTGCCAAGCGGCAACGCCTGACAACATGGCTTAATGGCGGGCGCGCCTCCTTCATCAGCCGCAGCGAAGCGGCGACACAATCTAGCCTTTGAACTCGACCGAAACAAAGACCTTCTTGCACGGCTCGACAACCTCCCAGGTTCCCTGAAATCCTGCGGGAATCAGAAACCGGTCCCCCGCGCGCACGGTTTTCGCGGTTCCATTCGCGTCCCGAATGACCGACACGCCTTCGAGAATCTCGCAGTACTCGCTTTCGGTGAAATTCACGGCCCACTGACCGCAAGCCCCTTCCCAGATTCCCGCCGCAAGCTGTCCGCACGGGCTGGCGAAATGCGTATGAACGGTCTGGAAAGGATCACCGGCCAGCACTGCTTCTGCCTTCGGCATGTACTCGGCGCTTTCCTTGGCAGGCGCTGAAAAATCCACGATGTTCAGAATACTCATAAAGTCTCGAATGGAGGAATAAAGAGAACGCAACGGAAAAGAAGCGCAGCGCGCGCACCCACTGCCCGCGCCACGCCCAAAAGAATGTCGCCCCAAAGCAATAGCGCAAAGAGCGATTCAAAACACAATCACCAGGCACTCAGTCACTCAACTGCCTGACTTCAATTGGGCCCAAAGCCGGTTCTCGAGCCGCATGATCGGCGCAGGCTGTGGCCGCATCAACGTCATCTTGTTCAGCACGGCTTCAGGCGGATACACATTCGCATCCTGCTCGATCGCCGGCGTCACATACTGCCGCGCTGCGCGATTCGCAGTCGGATAGAACACTTCGTTCGTAATCTCCGCACTCACTTTCGGATCTTCGATGTAGTTCATCCATTTCATCGCCGCTTCGGGGTGCGGTGCATCTTTGGGTATCACCATCACGTCCATCCAGACGAGGCCCGCGTCCTTGATGTTCGAGAACCGCACCTCATACGCGCGTCTGGCTTCCGATGCGCGTCGCCGTGCAATCCCCACGTCGCCGGAAAAGCCGAACGCCACGCAGATGTCGTTGTTTGCCAGATCGTTGATATAGCCGGACGAATTGAATTGGGTGATATAAGGCCGGACTTTCTTCAGCACCTCATATGCGGCCTGGTAGTCGCCGGGATTAGTGCTGTTCGGATCCTTATGCATGTACTGCAGCACGGCGGGGAAGACGTCGGCGGCCGAGTCGAGAAACGACACCCCGCAGCTTTTCACCTTCGCGAGATTCGCCGGGTCGAATAACAGCGACCAGCTATCCACAGGCGCTTCGCCTCCAAGCGCTTTCTTCACCGCTTGCACGTTGTAGCCGATACCGTCGGTGCCCCACGCCCACGGCACGCCGTATTGATTGCCGGGGTCCGCGTCGGCAATCAGTTTCATCAAGCCAGGATCGAGGTTGGCGAGGTTCGGCATCTTCGACTTGTCGATCTTCTGATAGATGCCGGCTTCGATCTGCCGCGCCATATAACTCGATGTCGGCACCACGATGTCATAGCCGGAACTGCCCGCAAGCAGTTTGGCCTGCAGCGTGTCGTCGCTGTCGTAACTGTCGTATTTCACGTTAATGCCGGATTGCTTTTCGAAGTTGGCAATCGTGTCCTTGCCAATATAATCCGACCAGTTATAGACATTCAGCGATGTGTCCGCAGCGCGCGCGGCGTGCATTGCGGTCAAAGCGGTCAGCGAGCACAGCATTGTGCCGGCAAGCGAAAGCAGCGTGGCGTGACGAGTCTTCATTCAGCAATCTCCTTGATATCGATCTTCAGTTTCCACCGCAGTACAGGCGTGCGCGTGCCTTCCTTCTCGATTCGCGCAATCCGCAACGAATGCGAACGACGACAAGAGACGTGGCGTCGCCTGCCGCGGCGCAAGCGCACAGCAGAGCTAAAAAGAATGCGGATAAGCGCCGGCAAGCGAGCTTGCCGGGCATGAACGGACGACGTTGCAGGCGCGAGCGCTAAACGAACGGCCCCCCGCACGCAACACGGGTCCGCGAAAAGAGAAGGGGGCTAGGGCAGAAGCGACGCGATCTCGTCGGTGCGCACAGGAATGGCGGAGGGTGCTGCAACGACGTTATGCCGGCGTACGGAGCGACGCGACAATACCGTGTCGATAGACAGGGGGCGGGATGGCGAAGCGCAGTGACTTCCCTGATGAGCGATCGGACAGCCGAACAGGATCGTTCTTTCCCGACCGCGCTGGTATCTCACCAATGGACCACGGACTTTCACGATTGAACCCGAAGCGACGTTGAGTAGAAGTTCTCGATAATGCACATGCATGCACGGTGAGAACCACCGAACTGCCGTCCTAGGATAGCCGAGCCATTATTTTCGTCAAAGGATTTTCTGACAATACGCTGGTGAACGTACTAATGCGAGCGCATGACATGAAGCATGGCTCGCATCGAATGCGCGACGATGAAGCGCTATTGACCCTGCAGATTCGGATTGCCGGCGGGAACGCCAGAGCCGGTTTCGGACGAGCCTGTCGTGGAGGGACCGTATCCGGTAGCCGCATTGTTCTGCGCGGAAACGCGGGCTTCGGCCGCCTGAATGTCGGCGGGATAGGTGGAGTCCGTTGCGACCGCGGGGTTGTAGCCGGCCTGTTCGAGCTGCTTCAATTGCGCCTTGACCTCGGCACGCGTGAGCGGTTGCTCGGATTGCGCGAACGACGCCAGCGGGGCGGCCAGCACGACGACTAGCGCCACTGCCTTGATGAGCGATTTCATGATGCTTCCCTCCGAGAATTTTTTTGGGGCGCCGCACCAATCTTCGGCACCATGCACGGATTCTAGGAAGCGAGTGCTCCAGGGGAAACCACTAACGCGGTAATTCAGTGTTGCGGCAAACAACAAGTCGGCGTGATGTAATGTCCGCCGTAATATTTGAGTAAACGTTTTTACACGCCCTGGCGTACATCCACTCGGTAGGCGGTGACCTGCCGATAGGTGTCGCCTGCGCGCACGATCACCTCGTCCTGTTCGGCCATGTTGACCTGATTCGGAAATCCGCCTGCTTCGAGACAAAAGCCCGCGTGCGGTTGATACGCAATGCCGCCGCGTCCCACATCGCCATTCAGCGAATTGCCGCTATAGAACTGTAAGCCGCGTTGATCGGTCGACACGGTCAATTCACGTCCGCTGGCAGGGTCGTAGGCGCGGGCAACCTGGCGCATGGCCGGCGTGCCGCTATTCGTGCCGAACTCACGCGCATCGCGCAGCACGTAGCAATGATCGAATCCGCCGGCCGTCGCCAACTGTGCGTGCGGCCATTCGAGCCGCGCACCGATCGGTGCGCTCTGCCGAAAATCGAAGGCGTTGCCCGCCACCTCGGCCAGCTTGCACGGAATCAAGGCGGTGTCGACTTCGAAGAACCGGTCGGCATCGATCCACAGCATATGACCACGAATGTCCGCGCCCGCGCGGCCTGTGAGGTTGAAGTACGGATGGCTCGTCAGATTGAGCGGCGTAGCCGCGTCCGTGACGGCTTCATAGGCGATGGTCAGCGTGCCGTCGTCGTCGAGCGAGTAGCGCACTTGCGTTGTCACATTGCCCGGAAAACCGGCGTCGCCTTCGGGCGACTCCAGACGCATGAGCAGTGCACCGTTGTCCTCGCTCACATCCCATAGCGCGCGATGAAACCCGCTCGTGCCACCATGTAACAGGTTCGTGCCGTTATTCCGGTCGAGCGTGTATTCGATACCGTCGAGCGTGAAGCGCGCATTGGCGATGCGGTTCGCCCAGCGTCCTATCAGTCCGCCCATATAGGTGTTGGCCGCTACATACTCGGCGGGCGTGTCGTGACCGAGCAGGATATCGCCGAGTACGCCGGCACGATCCGGCGCATGCCACGACACCAGCGTCGCGCCAAGATCGCTGATGGCGACTTTCATGCCGTGCGCGTTACGCAGCGTGAAGAGACGGACGGCGTCGCCGCCGCGCAATGTGCCCCACGGCTCAGAAGAAAGTTGTGCAATGCTGATCATGTCGTTGGTGAGAAGAAAAGAGAATAGGCATGCTCAGCCCGGCGCCGGTGTCGAATTCACCCGCTCCTGGTACTCGCGCGGTGTGCAACCGAGTTCACGGCGAAACACCGCATACATGTATTGCAGTGACGTGAAGCCGCAACGGATCGCCACTTCCGCGCTCGACGCATCGCGCTTCGCCAATAGCGCCTTCGCGACATCGAGTTTATGGCGCAGGATTTCCTGATGCACGGTGCACTGCTGCTCGCGCCTGAAGTACTCTTCGAGCGACGAGCGCGACACGCCCACATAGTCGGCGACCTGTTCGGTGCGAATACCCTGGCACGCGTACTGGCGAATAAAGTGGCGAGCCCGCATCACGTAAGGACTCGCAAGCGGTTGGTGCCTGGTCGACTCGAGCACGTTGATGCCGACTGGCGGCACGAGAATGCGCCGCCCCGGAAAGCGCGCGCCATGCAGCATTTGATGCAACAGGTGAGCCGCGGTGCGGCCCATTTCCTCAGTGCCCTGAATCACCGAAGACAATGGAATTCGCGTCAACGTGCGCGTCAGCGGATCGTTGTCGATGCCGATGATCGCGACTTCCTCCGGCACGGGAATTCCGGCAATCAAACACGCCTGGAGCAGATGCCGGGCACGCGCGTCGGTCACGGCAATGATGCCGACCGGCTTCGGTAAATCCCGCAGCCATGCGGTGAGCTGCTCGGTCGCCTGATTCCATGACGGCGCGCTGGTCGACAGGCCGCGATACATCTCGCTGGCGATCTGCGCGGCGCTGCGGCCATCGGCACTGCGCAAATGGGCGAACGCGAGTTCGCGCTGTTGCGCCCAGCGGTTTTCCTGCGCTTGCGGCAGGCTGTACAACGCGAAGTGCTCGAGACCCGCGCCGATCAGATGCGTATAGGCGAGCGAGATGAGCTTGCTGTTGTCGGTGGCGATATAGGGTAAATCCGGGGGGTAGTGCGCTGGATCTTCGAACGACGAACCCACGGCAACCACGGGCAACGGACAATCGCGCAACGCTTCGCCCACTGCGGGATCGTCGAAATCCGCAATGATGCCGTCGCCGTCGAAGCGTTCAATGCCCGTTAGCCGGCAGCGAAAGTCTTCTTCGAGAAAGAGGTCCCACGCCACACGCGTGGACAGCAGGTAATTACCAATGCCGGTGATGATCTCGCGATCGTAGACCTTGTTCGCGTTGAACAGCAGTGCGATCCGATGCGTCGTCTGTGGTGTTTGCGGACGGGTCATGGCGGTAAGCGGCGTTGGGTGCCCGTTTAGCGCGGCACCGGTTTTAAGCGTCTGGTTATTCTAGGCCTCGAATCACGCCCTGGTGCGAAACAAAATGGCGGGCGGTAAGAAACATCAAGCACGCTGCGCAATTTCGCAATTGCCGATGCATCTTGCAAGCGGCAGCATGGCGTCACCTTGTCGACCGGCGCGACGACGTCGCACGGGTTGCGGTGCAACATAACTGGAGACGCAGATGTCTTACTTCGAACACATTCCCGAGATCCGCTACGAAGGCCCGCAATCGGATAATCCGCTTGCGTACCGCCACTACGATAAAAGTAAAAAGGTACTCGGCAAAACCCTCGAAGAACATCTGCGTATTGCCGTGTGCTACTGGCATACGTTCGTCTGGCCGGGTGTGGATATTTTCGGGCACGGAACGTTTCGCCGCCCTTGGCAGCAAGCCGGTGATGCCATGGAGCGGGCACGGCAAAAGGCGGATTCCGCATTCGAGTTCTTCTCGAAGCTCGGCACGCCGTACTACACGTTTCACGACACCGACGTCGCACCCGAAGGGTCGAACCTGAAGGAATACAGCGAAAACTTCCTGCATATTGCCGACTATCTGGCGCGCAAGCAGGAGGACAGCGGCATCAGGTTGCTGTGGGGCACCGCCAATCTATTCTCGCATCCCCGTTACGCGGCGGGCGCGGCCACCAATCCCGATCCAGAGGTGTTCGCATTTGCGGCGACGCAGGTGCGCCATGCTCTCGATGCGACGCAAAGACTCGGCGGCGACAATTATGTCTTGTGGGGTGGACGCGAAGGTTACGATACGTTGCTCAATACCGACCTGGTGCGCGAACGTGATCAGCTCGCCCGTTTTCTGCATATGGTCGTCGATCATGCGCACAAGATCGGTTTCAAAGGCTCGCTGCTGATTGAACCCAAGCCACAGGAGCCGACCAAGCATCAATATGATTACGATGTCGCGACCGTACACGGCTTCCTGCTGCAACACGGACTCGAGAAAGAGATTCGGGTAAACATCGAGGCCAATCATGCGACCCTCGCGGGTCATTCGTTTCATCACGAGATCGCGACGGCCTATGCGCTGGGTATTTTCGGCAGCGTCGACGCGAATCGCGGCGACCCGCAGAACGGCTGGGATACCGACCAGTTCCCAAATAGTGTGGAAGAGCTGACGCTCGCCTTCTACGAAATTCTCAAACATGGCGGCTTCACAACGGGCGGCATGAACTTCGACTCGAAAGTACGGCGGCAAAGTGTCGATCCGGAAGACCTGTTCTACGGCCACATTGGGGCAATCGATAACCTCGCGCTCGCTGTCGAACGCGCCGCGGTGCTGATCGAAAACGATCGCCTGGATCAATTCAAGCGTCAACGTTATGCGGGCTGGGAAGCGGAGTTCGGCCGCAAGATCCTGTCCGGCGACTATTCGCTCTCCACGCTGGCGACGGATGCGTTGGCGCGCGGTCTGAATCCGCAGCATGCCAGCGGCCATCAGGAGCTGATGGAAAACATCGTGAATCAGGCTATTTACAGCGGACGCTGATCCGGATCGCAGGAAGACGTGGCTGAGAAGTCGTAGCACCTCATAAAAATCGCGCGGCCACGTCGACCGCGCGAAACAGGAAGCTTTGGGTTGTCGCTTGTCCGGTCCTGCGGCTCGCAGCGCAGGCCGTCCAATCCGGTATTCCGGCTATCAGAAGAAGGAGAGAGACATGAAATTCGCAACGCGTCGTACCGTGTTGAGTTCGCTCGTGTGTGGAGCGGTGCTCGCCAGCCTGTCGCTTGTCGCGCCGCTCGCGCATGCAAGCAAGGATCATCCGGAAATCGGCTTCTGTATCGACGATCTGCGCGTGGAGCGCTGGTCACGCGATCGTGACTATTTCGTTGCCGCGGCAGAAAAGCTCGGTGCGAAAGTGTCGGTGCAATCCGCCGACGCGAGCGAAGAGCGGCAGATCTCGCAGATCGAAAACCTGATTTCGCGCGGCGTCGACGTCATCGTAATCGTGCCGTTCAATTCGAAGACGCTCGGCAATGTGGTTGCGGAAGCAAGGAAAGCCGGCATCAAGGTCGTCTCGTATGACCGCCTGATTCTCGATGCCGATGTGGACGCCTATATCTCGTTCGATAACGAGAAAGTCGGCGAATTGCAGGCGCAAGGTGTCTACAACGCGCAGCCGAAGGGCAACTACTTCCTGCTCGGCGGTGCGCCGACGGACAACAACGCCAAGATGCTGCGCGAAGGCCAGCTCAAAATCCTGAAGCCCGCCATGGACCGGGGCGACATTAAAGTAGTCGGTCAGCAGTGGGTGCCGGAATGGAGTGCTTCCACGGCGTTGCGCATTGTCGAAGATGCGCTGACGGCCAACAACAACAAGATCGATGCGATCGTCGCATCGAACGACGGCACCGCGGGCGGCGCGATTCAGGCGCTCGCCGCGCAGCACCTGGCGGGCAAGGTGCCGGTCTCCGGGCAGGACGCGGACCTCGCGGCCGTCAAGCGTGTGATTGCCGGCACGCAAACCATGACCGTCTACAAGCCGCTGAAGCTGATTGCCAACGAAGCCGCCAAGCTCTCGGTGGCGCTTGCGAAGGGCCAGAAGCCCGCCTATAACGCGCAATACGACAACGGCAAGAAGAAAGTCGACACGGTGCTCCTGCAACCCACGTTGCTCACCAAGAGCAATGTCGACGTAGTCGTCAAGGACGGCTTCTATAGCCAGGCCCAGCTCGCGAGCCAATGAGCGTAACGCGTGCGCGGCGGACGGCGATGCGCGTGGTGCGTATCGGCGCCGCCGCGCGCCTTGCAGCGAGGCATAGCGAATGACGCAACCTCTCATGACGATGCGCGGCATCGTCAAGGCGTTTTCCGGCGTGAAGGCGCTCGACGGTATCGACCTCACGATCGCGCCGGGCGAGTGCGTGGGTCTGTGTGGCGAGAACGGCGCGGGCAAATCCACGCTGATGAAAGTGCTCTCCGGCGTGTATCCGTGGGGCACGTGGGACGGCGAGATCATCTGGGAAGGCGAGCCGTTGAAAGCCGCCAGCGTGCGTGACACCGAGCGCGCCGGCATCATCATCATTCACCAGGAGTTGATGCTGGTGCCGGAATTGTCGGTGGCGGAGAACATCTTTCTCGGCAATGAAATCACGCTGCCCGGTGGCCGCATGAATTACGCGGCGATGTACCAGCGCGCCGACGAACTGCTGCGCGAACTCGGTATCAGCGGAATCAATGCCGCACAGCCGGTGATGAACTATGGCGGTGGGCACCAGCAGTTGATCGAGATCGCCAAGGCGCTAAACAAGCGCGCCAAACTGCTGATTCTCGACGAACCGTCTTCTTCGCTGACCGCATCCGAGATCCGTATTCTGCTCGACATCGTGCGCGATCTGAAGCGGCGCGGCGTGGCCTGCGTGTACATTTCGCACAAGCTCGACGAAGTGGCGGCCGTCTGCGACACGATCAGCGTGATTCGCGACGGCCGTCACGTAGCGACGGAGCCGATGCGCGCGCTCACGACCGACCGCATCATTTCGCTGATGGTGGGCCGCGAGATCAAGAACCTGTTTCCGCGCGAGCCGCATCCGATCGGCGAGGTGATCTTCGAAGCGCGTCATGTCACCTGTTTCGACGTGACCAATTCGCGTCGCAAGCGGGTCAACGACGTGTCGTTCGCGCTGCGGCGTGGCGAGATTCTTGGCGTGGCCGGCCTGGTCGGCGCGGGGCGCACGGAGTTGATGCAGGCGATCTTCGGTGCGTACCCGGGGGTGAGCGAAGCGACCGTGGTGATGGACGGCAAGCCGCTCAGGATTCGCGCGCCCGTTGACGCGATTCGCGCGGGCATCGCCATGGTGCCGGAAGATCGCAAACGCCACGGCATCGTGCCTGGGCTGAGCGTCGGCCACAACATCACGCTCGCGGTGTTGGCGCGCTTTGCCTCGGCTGGCCGGATTGATTCCGCGGCCGAACTCGATACGATTCACACGGAGATGAAGCGGCTTTCGGTGCGCGCCGCGCATCCCATGTTATCGATTGCGAGTCTGTCGGGCGGCAATCAACAGAAGGCCGTGCTGACACGCATGCTGCTGACCGACCCGAAAGTGCTGATTCTCGACGAACCCACGCGTGGCGTGGATGTCGGCGCGAAATACGAAATCTACAAACTGATTTTTCAACTGGCGCAGCGCGGCATGTCGATTGTGATGGTGTCCTCCGAATTGCCCGAAGTGCTCGGCATCAGCGATCGCGTGCTGGTGATCGGCGAAGGCGAGTTGCGCGGCGATTTCGTCAATGACGGCCTGACTCAGGAGGACATACTCAGCGCTGCGATCCGTCCCGTGCCACGATCCCCGAACCCAACCGTAGCGAGTGCCGCATGACGCCCGACGTTACTTCCCACCGCGCCGATGAAGCCGTGCCGCGAGGCGCATTCGGCGGTCCGCAGCGCCTTCAGCAACTGTTCGCGCGCTACAAGATTCTCGCGCTGCTGATCGCCGTGGCCGCGATCTGGATTTTCTTTTCGGTGCTCACGCATGGCGCATTCGTTACGCCGCGCAATCTGTCGAACCTGCTGCGGCAGATGTCGATTACCGGCATGCTCGCGTGCGGCATGGTGTTCGTGATCATTGCCGGCGAGATCGATCTGTCGGTCGGCTCGCTGCTCGGTTTGCTCGGCGGCGTGGCGGCGATACTCGACGTCAACCGACACTGGCCGCTCGGCGTCACGTTGCCGGTGGTCATGCTGCTAGGCGTACTGATCGGCATGTTCAACGGATGGTGGTCGACGTACCGGCGCGTGCCTTCGTTCATTGTCGGGCTCGGCGGCATGCTTGCCTATCGCGGCATTCTGCTCGGTGTGACAGGCGGATCGACGATTGCACCGGTGTCGGATGGTTTCGTATTCGTCGGCCAAGGGTATCTGCCGAGGCTCGCGGGCGATACGCTTGCGGTGGTGCTGTTTCTGTTGCTGGCGTTTCTGACGATACGCCAGCGGCGCAACCGCGAGCGCTATCAACTGCGGGTCGTGCCGTTCTGGCAGGACGTCGTGAAGGTGGTCGGCGCGGGTGTGATTCTCGCCGGCTTCGTCGCCACGCTTGACCGTTACGGTGGCATCCCCGTGCCGGTGCTGTTGCTGCTCGCGCTGTTAGGCATTTTTACGTGGATCGCTACGCAGACGGTGTTCGGGCGGCGCATCTACGCGGTCGGTTCGAACCTCGAAGCGACCCGGCTCTCAGGCGTCAACACCAACCGCGTGAAACTGGCGATCTTTGCGCTGATGGGGCTGATGTGCGCGTTCGGCGGCATCGTCAATACGGCACGGCTTGCAGCGGGGTCGCCTTCGGCCGGATCGATGGGCGAACTCGATGCGATTGCCGCGTGTTTTATCGGCGGAACGTCGATGCGCGGCGGGTCCGGCACGGTCTATGGCGCGCTGATCGGCGCGCTCGTCATGGCAAGCCTCGATAACGGCATGTCGATGCTGGACGTGGATGCGTATTGGCAGATGATCGTGAAGGGCAGCATTCTCGTGCTGGCCGTTTGGATCGATGTGGTGTCGGGGTCGAATAGGCGGTGAGATGAAAGGCGGGTGAGGTGCGGCGGCTACTTTGGTCCGGTGCTGCACCAATCCGTCAGAGCTTCCCGCATTTCTTCGATAACGGGGTTCCAATCTCCGAGTTCGCGCTGGCGGAATAGCCGCATTGATGGGTACCAGGGGCTATCTGTTCTGTCGGTTAGCCAGCGCAACTCCGAGTACGCGGGCAAAAGTACCCAGACTGGAAGGTTTGCCGCACCGGCGAGATGTGCAGCGGCAGTATCGACGGTAATGAGCAGGTCAAGCGTTTCAAGAATGGCGAGCGTGTCGGTGAAGTCTTCAATGATGGGTCCGAGCGTGTGTAAATCAAATTGGTCTGCCAGCGGTACGCCGTCGCATTCATGCTCCCCTTTCTGTACGGAAAACCAGGTCGTTCCCGGATGGGAAAGAAGGGGTTTCAGCGTTTCGATACCGATCGATCGGAACCGATCTAGAGCGGTGTGCGCACCGCCCGCCCACACTACTCCGATTCTCGTGCGTTTCTTATGCGCCGCTAATGGTGAGATGACATCGAGCTTTTGCCGCCATTGGTCAATATGGAGTGGCGCGGCCGAAACGTATGGCATGGCAATAGGCAACATGGAGAGATCAAGGTTCATATGCGCTGGCATTCTCAGCATATGGCTCCAATAGTCGTAAGGGCCGGCGGGTGTTGTTGTAAAAACCGACCGTACGCTCCTCATGCTTGCTGCGATTTTGGCGACAGGTTGGCTGACCAGCACATCGACAATAGCACCCTGCCGGTGTAGCCATTCGGCAAACCGGATGAACTGGATTTCGTCGCCCCGTCCTTGTTCGCCGACGAGTAGGAAACGACATCCGCAAACTGGTTCGCCATTCCACACCTGAAAATCTGGAAAGACCAAAGTGGCACGTGTTAGGGGCATGGCGTAAGCGGCATTGCGACGCGCCCATCCGCTCTTAAAATCGCCCTGACTCAGTTCGAGGCATGCAAGTTGGCACTGCATGACAGGATCATCAGGTGTGAGTCGGACCGCTTCCCTGCTGTAGGCCAGCGCTTCCGCAACTCTGCCGCGGACGCTCAGCGCATGTGCCGCGTAGTGGTGCAGCGTGACGCGTCGCGGATCGATCTCGAGTCCCTGGCGGGCGACACTCAGCATATCGGCGAAACGATCCGCTCTATATAACGCGAGACACAGCGCCTGCAATGTTTCGGGATTGTCCGCTTCCCGTGTTCTGATCTGTGCGATCGCACGGCTTGCCTGTGCCGTACGCCTGGCTTTGGCTAGTGCTGCGATTAAATCGAACCCGTCTTGCAGGGAAGATGAGTCGAGCGCCCATGCGGCTAGCCAATAGTCGGCGGCATCGTCAGCCTCCCCGAGTTCGGCGCTTATGCGCGCGATGGCACGCGTCGCATGATGAAGGTCCGTCTCTATGGAAAGAGCCGCTTTGTATTGCGCTTTCGCTTCGGCGAGGCGGCCGCCGAGTCGCAGGCAATCCGCCAGATTGCGATGCAAGGTTGCGGTGCTTCCAGAGAGATCAATCGCATGACGGTAGAACGCTTCCGAACGTGGGTAGTCGCCTTTCATCGCGGCGATCAGGCCGGCGTGTTCCCACAGATCGGCACGCGCTGGGTCGGCCTTTAGAGCGCGTTCCAGATACGCGTCTGCTTCTGGGATTTTTTCCAGGTGCACGCATACCAACCCCATACGGTGTAGTGCATGGACATTGTACGGGTTCGAGGCCAACGCCCGTTGGTATCCGCTTTCCGCGTCTTTCATGCGGAAGGCGGAGTAGTCGGCGTCTGCACGAGCAATCAGCGTGTGCACGTCCATTGAATCGGAGTGGTGGGTAATGGCCTTTTGCATTTTCAAAGATAGTGGGCTTTGCTTATGCGAAAAGTTGTGTTTCTGCGCTCCGTGACGGAAACGCAGGGGGCCTGCTCGCACGCTATGAACGTCACTGCATATAGGTAGCGAAAATCACATCATCATTGAGGTCGGTATCAGGGCTTAGCGTGACGTAATAAACGCCTGCTGCCGGGCGCGATATGATGCATTGGGCACCGCTGCCTGATGCAAATTTTCTAATGCAAGGTGCGTTTACCGTAGTGGGCGAGCCGGCCCTCAGATACATTGTTCCCGATTCAAGACTAGATCTATTTGAGAGGGCTACCCTGAGGATCGATGCACCAGCCGGGACGTCCAGCTTGAAGAACTTCATGACGTTCGATTTCGCGGCAATCATGAGATTGACGTCGAAACTCAGATCGGTTGACTCAGGGGCGGCGACCGTAAAGGGCCGAGTTACCCTGCTAACTGCGCCTGTGCTGTCAGTCGTCGTTAATGTGATGTTGTAAGTGCCCGGATATTCGTAGTTGTAGATCGGGTTGACTGATTGTGCGCTTAACACATCAACCGCATTGCCGGAGCCGAGAGTCCACGTCCACGACTTGATCGACGCAGAGCCTCTCGCGGTCGACAGGTCTGTACACGTCACCAACATTGCGGACATACTCTGGGAACATTTGAAATCCGCTGCGGCTGGAATCTCGCCAGCCTTTGCCGCCGCAACTGTTGCCGCCGCATCGAGGATACCCGATCCCATCGAATGATCCGGCTGTTTGGGGAATGGCTGGGCGTGCTGTGTGATTAGTGTGCGCATCTCGGCCGTACTTAGCGGCTTCGGTGCGACAGAACGTACGAGAGCAACTACGCCGCTAACCATTGGCGCTGCCATGGACGTACCGGTCATAGCGGCGTAACTCTCGCTGCCAAGCGCCGAACTTCCATCGTTATAGGTCGATAAGATATCGGTTCCCGGCGCGGAAATATCAACCGTGGGCCCGTAGTTGGACAAGTACCCTCGCAAACCATCGCGTTGTGTGTTGCCGACAGCGATAACGCCGTGACAGTTGGCTGGTTGGGTGTTTGATGCGTCTTCGTTATCGTTCATTGCGGCTACTACGAGCGTACCGCCTAAACTGTTCACGGTGTCGATTGCATCCTGATACGCCTGCGAACACTGGCCAGCCGATCCAAGGCTCGCGTTGATGACCTTTGCGGGATGGGGGTTAACTGAAAAACCTGGAACAGATCCGCCCGCGGACCATACCATAGCTTCCACGACGCTCGACATTGTGCCGATGTTGCAGGCGCTGAGCGCGCGAACTGAAAGTACTTTCGCGGACGGCGCGACGCCTGCGACGCCGAGGCCATTGTTTGCCACCGCGCTCAATATGCCGGCAACGTGAGTGCCGTGCCAGGTCACCTGGCAATTCGGATTCTCGACAGTACGACCAGGGTTTGTGCCGTCGCTTGGTCCGGGCAGAAACGTAAAGTCCAACCCACCGGAAGATATGTTTGCATTCAGATCGCTATGGCTCGTTACCCCATTGTCGACGAGCGCGATGGTCACGCCCGCGCCCGTGCCTGTATTCCAGGCGTTCGCCACGCGGATACCCGCATAGGGCTGCGCAGGGTCGAGATTTGAAAGAAGGCCCCATTGATCGTTAAAGTATGGGTCGTTAGGTACAGCACCACCTGAGACCACAATGTCCGGCTCAACGTATTGCACGTTCGGGTCGGCTGCGATGGCGCGCATGAATGCTTTCGCCTGCGCGCTAAAGAGTTTTCGCTCGGTCGTCACCACGTCTGCGCCGATACCCATCCGACGCAGATGATGTGCTCTCGCAGGGAGCGTGCTGGCAAGCTTGTCAAGTTTCGTTTGCACGGCAGAGGAAGAGCCGCGTTCAGCAGTACCGGGTCTGTACTTGATGATGAAACGGTCGGTTTGCGACTCTGACGTCATGCCAGTTGTGTTCATCTTCAACGACATGGTGAGCGGAACTGAACTGGAACTCGCAGCGCTCGCTGCGGCCGCCACCTCTGCCGTCTCCGGAGCGCTGGGTGCCGAACGCGATGCGGTGTCGCTCGCGCCGTTCCCGCTACACGCGGCCAAGGCCAGCGCTAGAGTGAGGTTTGCAACGCTGGTAATGATGCGGCGCGTTGGTAATCTCGATCGGATCGCATCCGCCCGGTTGACTGTGTGTTGAAAGTCGATCCTGCCGCTTTTCGTTCTCTCTTTTTTCAACGTTTGGATCTCGCAGATTTTTCGTTGGTCGTTCGTTCTTGCGATCGGAAAGCCATACAAAGACCGGTGCCCGTTGGTAATGGAAGGGTAATCGCTCGGAAAAGTGTGAGGCAGCGGAAAGCGCTGTTTTATGTGAAGGAGAATTCCCGTGCGATGTCAGGAATAACTACGCATCGATTGCAATTTGCGCTAAGCGGCGAGTGAAACGTCCTAACGCGGTTTGACGCGACCTCCGCCGAGTCGTTTTCGCAGGCACAGCCACGATGGCATGCTCGCACGAGCGCCGGCCTTCTGCCCGCAACGAGCCGCCCTCACCAAGCCGTTCCCGCCTCATTTAATGAAACACCCCACGGCTTCCCCCCAACACCGCCATCCTCCCCATCCCCCGCCCCAAGCCCTCCTGACTTAAATGCATGCATTTAAGTCCCACATCCACTCCCCCGTCTTATTACTATTCGGAGGACCAACGCCAGGCGCGGACCCGCGCTTCACAGCTTCCCAGCCATCGTGCGAGCTGATCGAGCCATGCCATGTTAAAGCGCAGAACCTTCCTGCTCGGCGGCGCCAGCGCTGTCGGCGCGCTGCTGGTCGGCTGGTCGGTGCTGCCGCCGGGGCAGCGTTTGACCACGTCCATGCCGCTGCCGGCGCAAGGCACGCAGGTGGCGCTCAACGGCTGGGTCAAGATCGCCGCCGACAACAGCGTGACGATCATGATGTGCAAGGCGGAAATGGGACAGGGCATTCACACTGGCCTCGCCATGTTGCTTGCCGAAGAACTGGACGCCGACTGGTCGCAGGTGCGGGTCGAAAACTCGCCTATCGACAAGATCTACAACAGCGTGCAGAACATCATCGACGACCTGCCGTTTCGCCCCGACGACGATAGCGCCATTAAACGCACCATCGTCTGGATGACCCGCAAGGTGGTGCGCGAAGCCGGCACGATGATGACGGGTGGTTCGTCCAGCATCAACGACCTTTGGACGCCGATGCGCGAGGCCGGCGCCTCGGCCCGCGCCATGCTGATCGGCGCCGCAGCAGCGCAATGGAAAGTGCCTGCCGGCGAATGTCGCGTCGAAAGCGGTCAGGTGCTGCACCCTTCGGGGCATAAGGCGACCTTCGGCGAATTGTCGTCGATGGCGGCGCAGCAACCGCTGCCGCGCCACGTGGCGCTCAAAGATCCCGCCGACTTCAAGCTGATCGGCAAACCGTTACGCCGTATCGAAGCGGCATCGAAGATCAACGGCACGGCGCGCTTCGGTATCGACGCGCTTCCCGACGGTCTGCTCTACGCGAGCGTCGTCATGTGCCCGACGCTGGGCGGCACGGTCGCGAAGTTTGATGCAACGCCGGCGGCCAGCATGCCGGGCTTCATCAAGGCGTTTGCCGTCGCGCCCTACAACGGTGGAACCGGCGGCGTCGCGGTGATCGCGGACAACCCGTTTCGGGCGATGAACGCGGTCACCGCCATCAACGTGGATTGGCACGACGGCCCAGCGGCAAAGCTGTCGAACGCGGAGGTGGACCGTCGCCTCGCACAAGCACTGGACGACGGCGACGGCCATGCCTACTACCATCTGGGCGACGTGGACGCCGCGTTGAGTCGCGCGGCTCGCACCATCAGCGCCGAGTATCGCGCGCCGTATCTGGCGCACGGCGCGGTCGAGCCGCCCAACTGCACCGTGCAGGTCACGGACGGCTCGGCCACGGTCTGGGTCTCCACGCAAATGCCCGCGCTCGCCCGGCATCACGTGGCAAAAGTGCTGGACATCGACCCCGACAAGGTCGACGTGCAAACGCTTCTATTGGGCGGCGCATTCGGGCGGCGTCTGGAACTCGATTTCATCGCCCAGGCTGCGGCGATTGCGCGCCAAGGCGGCGGCCGTCCGGTGCAAACCCTCTGGTCGCGCGCGGAGGACTTCACTCACGATTTCTATCGTCCGGCATGCGTGTCACGGCTCAAAGCCGGTATCGACAACAACGGCAAACTGCTGGCGTGGCAAGCCACGTCGGCAAGTCAGGCGATCGTGCCGGAGTCCCTCGCGCGCTATTACGGCGTGCCGCGCATTCCGATCGACAAGACGACCTGCGAAGGCGCCTTCGATCAGCCCTACGAATGGCCCGCAGCGCGCGTGGCGCACAAGATTGTCGACCTGCCGGTGCCGGTCGGGTTCTGGCGCTCGGTGGGCCATTCACATCAGGCGTTCTTCACCGAGGGCTTCACCGACGAACTTGCCGCGGCCACCGGCCAGGACCCGATTGCGTTTCGCGCGGCGCTGCTCGCGCAGCATCCGCGGCATCTGGCGGTGTTAAAGCGTGCGGCGGTTTTATCGGACTGGGGACACCCGTTGACGCATGCCGCCGACGGCGCGCGCCGCGCGCGCGGCGTGGCGTTGCACGAGGCGTTCGGCAGTGTGGTCGCGCAGGTCGTGGAAGTGTCGATCGGGCCGGATAAGCGGATTCGCGTGCATCGGGTGGTCTGCGTGATCGATTGCGGTATGCCGGTGAATCCGAATCTGATTCGTCAGCAGATGGAGAGCGCGATTGTGTTCGGTCTCTCCACCGCGTTGCAGGATGAAATCACGCTCATCAACGGTCAGGTGCAGCAGAAGAACTTCAGGGATTTCCCGGTCGTGCGAATCAACGATTGCCCGGCGATCGACACGGACATCATGCCGAGCCAGATGCATCCGCAAGGCGTGGGTGAACCGGGTGTGCCACCGGTCGCACCGGCGGTGGCGAATGCCGTGTTCGCATTGACGGGCCAGCGCTTGCGCTCACTGCCGTTGAGGCTCGCGTGAAGCACGGCGAATTCGAAAACTCAGGAACCCAAGGAGATTGGCGATGGGATCGTTGAACATCAACGGGCGAGCGGTGGCGGTGCAGGCCGACCCCGACATGCCGCTTCTGTGGGTGCTGCGTTGTGAACTCGGCATGACGGGCACCAAGTTCGGCTGTGGCGTGGGGATTTGCGGCGCGTGCATGGTCCATGTGGATGGCGAAGCAAGCTTCGCGTGCCAGACGCTCATGTCGAGCCTCCACACGCAGAAGATTACGACCATCGAAGGCTTGCAGGGTCCCGAAGCACAGGCGCTGAAAGCCGCGTGGATCGATCTCGACGTGGTGCAGTGCGGCTATTGTCAAAGCGCGCAACTCATGGCGGCCTGCGCGCTGCTCAAGCACAACCCCAAGCCGACCGACGCCGACATCGACGCGGCCATGTGGCACATCGTGTGCCGTTGCGGCACGTATCCGCGGGTTCGGGCGGCGATTCACCAGGCGGCGGCAAAGCGTCGGCCCACGTAACGCCGCCGACGCTTTTCGCCCCAACGCAAGAAACCGCGAGCGTTCAACCTGCCAGCATTTCGACCACGGCAACGACGGCCGTGAATACGCCGATGCAGCCGCCCAGCGCGACCGCGCTCTTCATGAATTGCGACATACGTGTCCCCGTAATGAGTGGTTGATGGGACGTATTTAACCCGAAATGAAAGGCAAAAGAAAGATTATAAAAAATAAATCGTAAGCTTTACGGGGACGGGCAGAGCGTGCGGGGGGCGCTGTTCCGTCGCGGCGGCGGGCCGGCAAAGCTGAGGCAAGCGAGCCGCAACGAGAGGCTCGCTTTAGACGTGCAAAATCAGAAGTCGCATCAAGGCACTTTTGCCGCAGCCGCCGTTGGTGCCGGAGCCGGCGCAGCTTTGACCGATGCCGCAACGGCGGGCGTCGAGCCGCCGGACGCGCTCTGCGGATCGATCTCCCACCCACCGCCCAGCGCGAGGAACAGGTTGACCTGATCGATCGCCACCTGGCCTTCCGCGGCGGCTGCCTGAGATTTCGTCGAGGTCAGCGTGCGCGTTGCATCCAGGTCCGAAATGAACGATTCACGCCCGGCCAGATAGAGCCGATGCGTTTCATCCGCCGACTCGGCCGCCGACTTCACGGCGGCGCGCAAAGCGTCGGCGCGGGCGTAGTCCGACGCATACGTTGCGAGACTGGTTTCGGTCTCGCGCAGCGCGGTCAGCACCACGCCGTCGAACTTCGCCAACGCCACCTGGCTCGACGCCTGCGCTTCACGCACGCGGCCACGCGCGCCGTTCGCCGGGAAGGTCCAGCTGATCAGCGGGCCGAAGCCCCAGCGCGCCGTGGGCGAGGTGCCCAAATCTTCGAGAATCCCGGTCAAACCCGCCGAGGCACCGATGCTCACCGTCGGATATAGCGCCCCGGTGGCGACGCCGATACGCGCGGTGGACGCCGCCAGTTGACGCTCGGCCTCGCGCACATCCGGGCGGCGCTTGAGCAGCGCGGCGCCGTCGCCGATCGGAATCGGCTGGCGGATTTGCGGCAGCCTGTCGCAAGCGAGTACGGCCGGCGGCAAGTCGGATGGCGCGCGGGCGAGCAGCGCCGCGAGGCGGTACTGCGCGATCTTGCGGCGTGCCGTATAGCGCGGAATATCCGCCGACAAGGTATCGACCTGGGTCTGCCCGCGCGTCACGTCGGGCTGATTGCCACGGCCCGCGTCACGCAGGCGGCGCGAGACGTCCACGCGCTGTTTCTGCAGGCTCAGCGATTGTTGCGCAATCCTGAGTTCTTCCGCAGCGGAACATTGTTCGACGTAAGAGCGCACCACGTCCGCCACCACGGTGATCCGTGCGAGATCGGCGGCGGCCTGCACGGACTCGCTGTCGGCTTGCGCCGCTTCCACGCCGCGTCGCAGCTTGCCGAACAGATCGATTTCATACGAGACGTTGATGCCGATGTCGCCTTCATTGACGACCGGTAGCTTCTCGGTGAGGAGGTATTGTTCGGCGGATTCCTGGGCCCGTTCGATCACGGCCGAGGCCTTGCCGGAGAATCCGCCCTGCGCCTGCGCCACGCCCAGCGCTTCACGCGAGCGCGCAAGATTCGCCGCCGCGACGCGCAAGTCGGTGTTCGATTGCAGCGCCTGATCGACGAGTCCGTTCAGCACCGGATCGTCGTAGAGCTTCCACCACACGGGCGGCACGTTCCGGCGCGTCGTCAGGGCCGTGTCGGCGCCTTCGATCGGCGCGTTGGCCAGCGGCGCGTTGACGAGCGCCTGTTGCGGCAACGCATAGTTGGGGCCGACGTTCATGCAGCCGTCGAGCGCGACGGCCAACGGCAACAGAGGCAAAAAGGGCAGGGCGCGCGACAGCTTCATTGCGACGCGCCCGAGGTGACCGCGGCCGACGCCGGTCTGGCAGCGGAAGCAGCCGGAACAGCGGAGGTAGCCGAAGACGAAGCGGAAGACGATACCGAAGCAGAAGATACCGCCGCAGAGTTAGAAGCCGAAGCCGCACCCTCCGACGCAGCCACCGCGCCCGATGCGCCCGCATCCGGATGCTTCCTGCCTGCCGGCTCGAGATCGCGCACCGACACCGTCGCGGTGCGTCCCGCGATCATGCGGAAATCGGCGGGCACTTCGTCGAGTGCGACGCGCACCGGAATCCGTTGCGCGAGCCGCACCCAACTGAACGCCGGGTTCACGTTCGGCAGCAGATTCGAGCCTTGCGTGCGGTCACGATCCTCGATACCCGCGACGATACTTTGCACGTGTCCGCGCAGCGCGTTCGGTTCGCCCATCACCTTGATATCGACGGGCTGGCCGATGTCGATGCCACGCAGCTTGGTCTCCTCGAAGTAACCGTCGACGCGGAACGAATGCATATCGACCACCGCGACCACCGCCCGCCCCGCCGCGACGAATTCGCCGGCGCGCGGCGCGCGGTCGTTCAGATAACCGTCGACCGGGCTCACGATCGTGGCGCGTTGCAGATTCAGCCGCGCGGTGTCGATGGCGACGTTTGCATCGGCGAGCGCGGCTTCGCCCTGTTCGACGCGCGAGCGGCTTTCTTCCGACACTTCCGCCGCGACGAGGTTGCCGAGCTTGCGGTTGCGCGCATCTTCGCGGCGCGCCTGATCGAGCGTGGCGCGGCGTTGCTGCGCGGTGGCCTGCGCCTGGCGCAGCGCGAGCGTATAGCGCGCCTGATCGATCACGAACAGCACCTGGCCTTGCTTGACCTGCTGGTTGTCCACCACTTCGACCGACGAGATCAGCCCCGAGATATCCGGCGCGACCTGGATTACGTCGGCGCGTACGTGTCCGTCGCGCGTCCACGGGGCGAACATGTAGTAGTCGACCAGTTTCCACAGCACGAGGGCCGCGGCCGCGACGACGATCAGGGTCAGCAGAATCTGACCGACGGAGAACCAGGTTTTTTTCACGTTATTAGTCTGTGCGAAACGACAACGACAAGGCCCAGCACCAGCACATAGATGCCGAGATCGAAGATGGAGCGATGCCAGACGAAGCGGTAAAAGCCGACGCGCGCGAGCACCGTGCGAATGGCCAGATTGATCAGATACGCGATCAACATCAGCACGAGCACGGCCGGAACGAACACGCCGAAAATATCGATTTCACCGATCATCGCGGAAAGTGGAAAGGGTTGGAAACGCCTTGAAACCGGAAATGGACGGTGCGCATCAGGCAGCGGCCTCCGGCTCCGGCGGCGTGGGTATCAGCAACGTGGCCGGAAACAGCGAAAGACGCAAGCCGACCAGCGCATGCAGCGCGTCACGCAACTGGCGCGCCGACGTTTGCGAGGTCGCGCTCGGCGCGCCGGCGTTGGCGAGTCCCTGTGCCGTCACGCGTGCCACGGCGGCGTCGATCGACGACATCAGGCTCGCGGGTACCGGCTCGCGCTTGCGGCGGGCGACACAGCTTTCGTAGTATTGGCGCACGTCGTCGAGCACGTGCTCGATCGCGGCCGGCGCTTCGCCACCCAGCTTGCGGGTCAGGCGGCGCAGATCGAGCGCGTTGAAGGCGATGCGCAGGTCGCGAAAGCTCTCGATCGACGGATGGCGATGGTCGTCCGTCGCGCCAAGGCGCGGGATCAACTGCATCAGGCGGTCGACCATGCGCGCGGCGAGATTGCGCGGATCCTCGATCGGCCGCGTGGACGCGGTGAGCGCCACGTCGGCCCAGCTCGAACGCAGCAGGCGGGCCGCCGCGAGTTCGGCGCCGAACGGGCGCGTGACGCGAGTCCACACATACGCGTAGAGCAAGCCGGCGAGGCCCGCGAGATTGCTGTTCATGAACACCAGAAAGTTGGCGTCGTACGCGTCCTGAATGCTGATGAAGGTGGCCGTGTTCACGGCGACCAGCACCGTGGCCAGATTGAACTGCGGACGCGGAATCAGCGTGCCGACAAAGATGAACGGCGCGGCGAACAGGACCACCAGCATCGGAAAGTCATGCACGTGCGGCAGCACGGCGAACAGATACACGCCCGCCGCCACCACACTGATCGCGGTCGCCACGAAAAAGCGGAACACGAACGGCGCGGGCTCGTCGAGCGCGGCAAAAAAGCAGCACGCCACGGCCGCGAGCGTGACCGCGCTGGCACCGTCGTTCCAGCCTGAACCGATCCACAAACTGCACGCGAGAATCACGGCCGCCGCCGCTGAGCCGGTCGAGAACAGCATGATGCCGTGATCGTAGAAGCGCTCGGTGCCGCCCAGCCGCCAATGGCGAAAACGCGGCCGCCAGTAGCCTTCTTCGCGTGTGATGATGACGCGCAGCGAGCGGCAGTCCTGCCAGACGTCGATCACCTGTTTCATACGCCAGAGCGCGTTTGAGAGCAACGCGCCGTCCCAACCCGCGAGCGCGGCCGGCGGCGGCTGCATGGCCGCGATCCGCTCTCGCAACGCGTCGGCTGTCGGGTCGGGATGATAGCCCTCGCTCACGGCGGGCATCGGCTCATTGAACCATTTGATGAGATCGGCGAGCAGGCTTTCCAGACCGTCGGGCCACGTCTGGCGGCCGCTGTTATAGAGCGCGATCAGCGGATCGGCGAGCGCCGACATGATCGGCAGCAGCAATTGCATGCGCCCGCGCAGTTCATGCGCGCGCGCCAGCACGTCGGGCCGCGTGTGATCGTACGCAAGCTGGCTCAGCAGCAATTCCAGACCATTGATGGTGGCGGCGATACGCTGCCGCGCGCCCGAAATCGCCGAGCCGGCAATGCGGCCGGACAAGGTTTCGGTCGCATAGAACGCGGCGTCGCGAAACCATGCGTCGGTGCGTTCGATGATGGTCGGGGCAAGCCGGCTCGGAAACAGCGCGCTGCCGACAATGCTCGCGCACACGATGCCGAGCGTAATCTCCTCGGTGCGGCTGATCGCGAGATCGAACACGCCGGTCGGATTGGTCACCGAAGGCAGCGCGATGATCGGCATCGTATAGCCGGCCAGCAGGAACACGTAGCTGCGCGCGGTGCGATCGGACACAGCCAGATACAGCAGTGTGCCGGTCCATAGCGCCACGATCACGCTGAACAGATAAGGCGATTCGACGAAGGGCGGCACCAGCAGTACCGCGGCCGAGGCGCCGAGCATGGTGCCGAGCGCGCGATAGAGCGCCTTGGAACGGGTCGCGCCGACAAACGGGTTCGATACGATGTAGACGGTCGCCATCGCCCAATACGGCCGCGGCAGTTCGAGCGCGAGACCGATGTAGAGCGCGATCATCGCCGCGGCAAAAGTCTTGACTGAAAACAGCCAGTCGCGAAGGGATGGGTAGACCATAGACCGTTACGCCGGATCGCCGGCCTCTTGCGGCGCGGCGGTGTCCGCTTTGCCTTTGTTCGACTTGTTCGCTTTGGCTGCGTGACGGACCCGGCCGCCGGCCGGCGCCCGTGCGCGCGAGGCGCGCTCATCAGGTTCTTCCCGGCCTTGGTTGCCTGGTTCGTTGCCGGGGTTGCTGCTCTCATCAGCAGGTTCGCTGACCTCTCCCGTGAAAGCGGCCAGCACGCGCAAGGTCGCTTCGAGATCGCTGCGCGAGACGTCTTTCAATGCCTGCGCGCGCAGCGTGACCAGTTCTTCTTCCATTTTCGCGGTAACCGCGCGGCCTTCTTCGGTGAGCACCACGGTTTTTGCTCGACGGTCTTCGGGGTCTTCGTCGCGGCGCATCAAACCCGCAGCGCACAGTTGATCGAGCAGCCGCACGAGCGACGGCCCTTCAATGCCGATATGATCGGCGAGCGTGACCTGGCGCACCGCCGAGCCGAGCCGGCTCGCGGTCAGCAGCGGTGTGGCGCATGCCTCGGAGACATTGAAGGCCGCCAGCACGCCATGGCTCGTGCGCCGCCATTTTCGGGCGGCGACGACCAGTGTGCTGCTGACCGTGCGGCGCAAGGTATCGAGATTCGACATGGCCGCTATTGTATTTCTTTAAAAATTCGTTAGCAAACTATTGAATCGACCTTCTCGTGACTCGGGCTCATCATTAGAATCGCGCTCACGCCGCGAGCCCGAGCCGTACCGTACGCGCCAGGTCATCGAGTTGAAACGGTTTGCGCAAGATCGTGCAGCGCTTTACCGCCAGCCCGGAAATATCCACATCCGCATAGCCGGTGGCGAGGATCACTGGCAAATCCTCGCGTAGCTTGCGCGCCTCGGCGATCACGTCGATGCCGTTCATGCCGGGCATGGCGAAGTCCACCATCAGCAGGTCCGGCTTGTCGTCCTGCAAACGGTTCAGACCGGCGCGTCCGTCGGCGGCTTCGGTCACGGTGTAGCCGAGCATTCGCAGCGACTCGACCAGCATGGCGCGCACCTCGCCATCGTCTTCAACCACCAGCACGCGTTTTTCGCCCACCACGTTCGCTTCCGCGTTCGCTGCGGCTTCGGCCTGCGGCGTCACGCGTTCGCGCAATGGCAGCCAGATCTCCACAGTGGTGCCGACGCCTTCCTCGCTGAACAGACGCGCAGTGCCGCCGGCTTGCGTCGCGATACCGTAGACCTGGCTCAAGCCGAGTCCCGTTCCCTTGCCGATCGGCTTGGTGGTGAAGAACGGATCGAACACGCGCGACACGACATCGGGTGGTACGCCTGAACCGGTATCGGCCACTTCGATGACCACGTAGGGGCCGCCTTCGAGTGTCTGATCCGGCGCTTCGCGCTCTTTCACGCGAATGCCGAGCTGGCCGCCGGCCGGCATCGCATCGCGTGCGTTGATGGCGAGATTGAGAATGGCCAGTTCGAGCTGATTGGCGTCGGCCTCGGTCCACATCTCTTCGCCGTCGAAGTCGTTGGTATAACGGATGCTCGACCCGAGCGACACCGTGATGATGTCGCGCATGCCTTGCAGCAACGTCACCACGTCCACGGCTTTCAGATCGAGGTTACTGTTGCGTGAGAATGTGAGCAACTGACCCGTCAGTTTCGCGCCGCGTTCGGTCGCCCGCTTGACGGTGGCGGCCATGCCACGAAGACGCTCATCGCTGCTCACGCGTGCGATCAACTCCGCGTTGACCATGATCACGTTCAACAGATTGTTGAAGTCGTGCGCAATGCCGCCGGTGAGTTGCCCGAGGGCTTCCATTTTCTGCGATTGCACGAGCACGGCCTGCACTTTGGCGCGCTCGTGAATCTCCATCATCAACCGGTTGTTGGCGGAAGCCAGTTCGTGGGTGCGTTCGGCAATGCGACTCTCCAGCGAGTCGTTCAGTTGCACCAACGCCTCCTGCGCCTGGATCCGTTCGGCCAGGTGACGGCGCGACTCGTATTGCCGCGCCCGTGCCCGCAATGACGACGCCACTGCGCGCCGCAGTGTTTCCGAGTTCAGCGGACGTTCGAGCACGACCACGTTGCCGAGCCGTTCCAGCACTTGCAGCCCGCGTTCTGAGCGATGCCCGACGCGTGAGGCGGCGAGCAGGGTGAACGGGAAGTCGGACCAGGCCGGCTGTTTTTCGAGCCAGTTGAACAGGCGCATGGCGTGGTCGCCCGCGAGCGCTTCTTCGGCGATCAACGCCGCGCCCGCGCCGGCGTCGAGCGCCTCGGTGAGCGCGTCGGCATCGCGGCATGCCATGCAGATGCGGTGGTCTTTTTGCAGTACTTCGGCGATCACATCGGCGTCGCGGCCAAACGGTGCCAGGATAAGGACGCGTTGCTCCATGAACTCACTTCCCGGGCGTTTCGATGACGCGGTTCGTTGCCCCGAGCAGGGCGGTACTGCCACGATAAGCCGGCAATCCGGACAGCACGCCTTCGAAGTCGCGCAGCGCCTCGCCGACTTCCACGCCGCCGCTACCGAGACGGAACTGGCGGATCGAGCGTTCGTGGGCGTTGGCGCGGCTCTTCACGGCAGTCACGGCGGTGAGCACTTCGCCGTGGTGCTCGAAATAGCGGAACAGCACGACCACGTCGCTCAGATAGCTGATGTCGATATCGTTCTGCACCTCGCCGATAATGCCGTGCTGCCCCAGCACGAGCATCGTGATGACGCCTTGCTGATTGAGATAGCCAAGCAGTTCGTGCATTTGCAGCAGCAGATAGCGCTCGCCGGGCATGGCCTGGAGATAGGCGTTCAGGCTGTCGATCGCAACGTACCGGACGCCTCTGTGTTCGACCGACTTGCGCACGTCGCTGGCGAACTCGCCCGGCGAGATTTCAGCCGGATCGATCTGGCGCAACGTCAACAAACCGCTCTCGACGTGCGGGGCGAGATACATGCCGAGCGCCGCACAGCGGATCATCAGCGTGGTCAGCGTTTCGTCGAATACGTAATAGACGCAACGTTCGCCGCGCTCGAGCGCCGCGATCAGGCACGACACCACCGTGGTGGTCTTGCCGACGCCCGAGGGGCCAATCAGCAGCGCGTTGGTGCCTGGGATCAGTCCGCCGCCAAGCAGCGCGTCGAGGCCTTGCGTTCCGGTGCTCACCACCTCGGCGTTGAACTCCGTGTGGTGCTCGGCGGCGACGAGGCGCGGATAGACATGGATGCCGCCGGTGTCGAGCGTAAAGTCGTGGTACCCCTCGCGAAATTTGATGCCGCGCATCTTGGCGACGCGCGCGCGGCGGCGATTGCCGCCATAGTCGTGTACCAGATTGTCGAGGCTGATCACGCCGTGCGCGATGCTGTGCAACTGCACGTCGCCCGGGTCGGACGTATTGTCGTCGAGTAGCAGCACCGTGCATTCGCGGGTGGCGAAATAGCGCTTGAGCGCGAGAATCTGTCGCCGGTAACGCAGCGGGTTCTGCGACAGCAGACGCAACTCGGAGAGGCTGTCGAGCACGATGCGCGCGGGTTTGAGTTCGTCGACCTGCTGGATCACGTTGCGCACGGTTTCGCCGAGTTCCACTTCGGCCGGGTGCAATACGGTCTGCTCGTACTGGGGGTCGAGGCCTTCGTCGGAGAGCAGTTCCAGCACCGTGAACCGGCTGATGTCCCAGCCGTGACTGTCGGCCACCGCGATCAATTCGGAGCGGGTTTCGGAGAGGGTGATGTACAAGCCTCCCTGACCTTCTTCTACACCCTTGAGTAAGAACTGCAAGGCCAGGGTAGTTTTACCTGTTCCGGGCGCGCCCTCCACCAGGTACATGCGGTGCGCTGTCAGACCGCCTCCGAGGATGTCGTCGATTCCTTCGATTCCGGATGACAGGCGGGCCGGTGTGTTGGCGACGTGTCTGTTTGACATGGCGTGGCGTTTCGCGTGAATGAGTGGCTGATCATTTCCAGCCGGTACGCCGAGAATGCAATTTGCGTGCCCGTCGACGCCGGCCTTACGCGCCGGCGCGTGCCATCACCAGTTGAATGAAGCGCGTGGCAGCGCTGTTATGCAATGCCGCCGGATAGGCCAGATGCAACGGCGCGCTCAGTTTCGACGGATTCGCGAGCGTGCAATACACGGTGCCTACCGGGTCGTAACGTTGCATGGAAGCAGGCACCAGCGTCACGCCGAGACCCGCGGCAACGAGGTTGATGCCCGACAGCATGCGCGGCACTTCACGCGCGATCCGCGGGACGAAACCCGCTTGCCGGCAGGCCGCGAGGATGTCGGCATACATGCCGGGCGCGCCCGGGCGGCGGACCAGAATGAAATCTTCGTGCGCCAGCGCCTTCAGCGACACGTGCGGCCGCTTCTTGCCCTTGAGCAAGGGATGGCCGACCGGCAACACCACGACCATCGGCTCGTCGAGGAGCAACTCGAAGGCTACGCCCTCGCGCGCTTCGACGGGCTTGCGCAGAAACGCCGCCTGAATCTGCCCCGCAGCCAGGCGCTCGATGATCTCCGCCGCATTGAGTTCGGCAAGCTCCACGGCGACTTCGGGACACACCTTGCGAAACGCGCGGATCGCCTCGGTCGTGAACGGATGAAACGCCGCGGAACTCGTCAACCCGATCGACATCGTGCCGAGTTCGCCGCGCGCAATCCGGCTCGCCTTGTCCACCGACTGCTGCAGGTTCTGCAGCAAGCGTTGCGCGTCTTCCGCAAAGGCCTGCCCGGCCGGTGTCAGGGTGACGCCTCGTGGCATGCGCACGAAGAGTTCGAAGCCGATCTCTTCTTCGAGCGTTCGGATCTGCTGCGAGAGCGGGGGCTGCTGCATGGCAAGGCGCTCAGCCGCACGCGTGAACTGGCCTTCTTCAGCGACTGCCAGGAAGTAACGCAGATGCCGCAATTCCATGGTGTTTCGTCTCCCGGCTGCATTCGAACGCCTGCCCACTGCCATATTCATAAAATATGGGTTGTGCGTAAAACAGGTATTTTACATTTGCCACAGCCGACCCTACGATCGTAGTCGAGTTTTTCAACGACAGATTTGACGATGCACCGCGTTCAAGACAGTGCACGGTAATCAGGAGCAAGCTACATGACGGTCAATCTCTCACGACGTTTCGGTATGCGCTGCGCGTTGACAGGCGCTGCACTGCTGATGACGCTCGCGCAACCCGCGCTCGCGGTCCATCCTTACGAGCCGCATATGAAGCCGGTGGCGACAATCTCGGATACGCGCTTCACGCTCGACACGCCGCAAGGGCACGCGGAATTTCCGCTGTATCTGTCGAAGGACTGGCGTGTCGCGCAACCGCAGGTGACGCGAGCGGTGATCGTGATTCACGGCAAACTGCGCAATGCGGACGTGTACTTTCGCACCGCGCAGAACGCCCGCGATGCCGCGCATGCAGACCCCGACGCCACGTTGCTGATCGCGCCGCAATTCCTCGCCACGCTCGATACGCGCGTTCACGACGAACCTGCCGATTTGCTGCGCTGGACAGGCGACGCCTGGATGGGCGGCGAGGCGGCTCGCGCGCCGCTGCCCATCAGTTCCTACGAGGTGCTGGACGCGATCGTCGCGCGGCTCGCCGATCGCAAGCTGTTTCCCAATTTACGGCACGTGGTGTTCGCCGGGCATTCGGGTGGTGGACAAGTCGTGCAGCGCTACGCTGTCGCGGGGCACAACATCGCTGCGCTGACTGGCGAGGGTATCGATGTGCGCTACGTGGTGGCAAGTCCTTCAACCTATGCGTATTTCGACGCGCAACGGCCCAACGCGCAAGGCGTGGCTGCGCCGTTCGATGCCGCGCAATGCCCCGACTTCAATCAGTGGAAATACGGCATGGACAACCGGCCGCCGTATCTCGACAACCGTACACCCGCGCAACTCGAAGCGGCCTATGCGGCGCGGCGGATCGACTACCTCGTCGGCGGCGCGGACGATGATCCGCAGCAGAGCGCGCTCGACAAGACCTGCGCGGCCGAAGCGCAAGGGCCACAGCGCGTCGCGCGTGCGCAGGCGTACTACCGCTATATCCAGTCGCGCCACCCGGACGGCTTGAAGCAGAGCTTTCACATCGTGCCCGGCGTGGGGCACGACGGTTCGCGCATCCTGACCTCGGTGTGCGCGCTGGCGGCGATGTTCGACACTCAGGGATGCGAACAATGAGCGAAGCGACCTTCAATCAGCGTGAAGGAAGCGCGTCCGGCGCCGGTGCCTCGAACGCATTGAGTCCCGCGATGGTGCGGCGTGCGATCTTCGCCTCCGTGCTCGGCAACGGGCTCGAGTGGTTCGATTTTCTGATTTACGGCTACTTCGCGAAGATCATCGCGCAAGTGTTCTTTCCCGGCGGTAGTGGTTTCGTCTCGATCATGCTGACGCTTGCCACGTTCGCGGTCGGTTTCATCGTGCGGCCGAT
The DNA here is from genome assembly GCF_046028015.1 of Paraburkholderia sp. RL17-383-BIF-A. Classification (NCBI taxonomy): domain Bacteria; kingdom Pseudomonadati; phylum Pseudomonadota; class Betaproteobacteria; order Burkholderiales; family Burkholderiaceae; genus Paraburkholderia; species Paraburkholderia sp. RL17-383-BIF-A. The sequence continues at coordinate 76,741 of NZ_JARESR010000035.1, forward strand.
CGGCGGCATTCTGCTAGGCATTTATGCGGACCGGGCAGGGCGCCGTAAAGCGCTGTCGCTGCTGATCATTTCGATGGCGGCCAGCACGTTGCTGATGGGCCTCACGCCGGGTTATGCGCGCATCGGCGTCGCGGCGCCGATGCTGGTCGTGCTCGCTCGCCTGCTGCAAGGGCTCTCCGTGGGCGGACAGTTCGCGACCGCATCGGCGATGTTGGTCGAGTATGCGCCGCCGCACAAGAAGATGTTCTATGGCAGCTTCAACATGTCGGCGCAGGCGTTTGCGCTGCTGTTGTCTTCCGGGGTCGGTTATCTGCTGACCACGCAGCTCACGCATGAGCAACTCGTGGCGTGGGGCTGGCGTCTGCCGTTTCTGTTTGGTGCGTTGGCCGGGCCGTTTGGGTTTTATATTCGCCATCGCGTGGCCGAGTCGCCGGAGTTCGAGCGCCTGCTCGACCACAAGGACAAGCCGCCGCTCGTCACGATCCGCCAGTTCTTCCGTGACAACGGCGATGCGGCGGTCTGCGCGATGGGCGTGATCATCATCGGCGCGGCGACCAATTACGTGTGGCACTCGTATCTGTCGGTGTATGTCGAGCGGCAATTGCATCTGCCGCTCTCTACGGCGTTGCTCGGCGCGTTCGTGTCGGGTGTGCTCAATCTGTTTCTGTTTCCGCTATCGGGCAAGCTCGCCGATCGTTATGGCGCGTACAAGCTGTTCTATCCGATCGTGATTGCGTGGATGGTTTGCGTGTACCCGCTTTATCACTTCGTCGTGACGAATCCGACGCCGGGGCATCTCTTCATCGCGCAGATGGTCGCGACGGTGTTTCTCGCCGCGATGTCCGGTGCGCATCCCGGCATGCTCGCCACCTTGTTTCCGGTGCGCAGCCGGTCGGCGGGCGTGGCGCTGTCGTACAACATTGCGGTGACGCTGTTCGGCGGCATGGCGCCGCTCACCATTACCGGCTTGACGCGCGTGACAGGCAGTAGTCTTACGCCCGCGTTTTACCTGATTTTTGCCGGTTTTGTGTCGCTCGCGATGGTGTACTTCACGCGTGCCGGACGTATGGCGGGTGACACTGCGCCGAGGCCCGCCACTCATTGATCAACCACGAGCGTATTGCATGACCCAGTACTTGATGACAGACGACGAGCGAGCGCCGAATGAACGTCCGGTGGCGGTGGTCGCGAGCCGGCATCTGAACGTCACGACGCGAGCCGGCAGCGGCACTGTGCCCGTGTTCGCGAATGGCGACTGGCTGGCGCCGACGCGCGACGTTCGACGCGCCGTGATTCTGATTCACGGCCGCCTGCGCAACGGCGACACTTACTTTGATCTCGCCGAGCGGTCGTGCGCACTTGCCGGCGGCAGCGCGGCCGATACGCTGCTGATCGTGCCGCAGTTTCTCGCGACCGCGGATGTCGAAGCGCATGCGTTGCCGCCGTCCACATTGCATTGGGACTGGACGAGCTGGATGGGCGGCGAAAACGCCGAAGGTCCCGCGCCGATCAGTTCATTCGATGTACTCGACGCCATTGTGCACACGCTCGCATCACGCGAGCAGTTCGCGTCGCTCGCCGAGGTGGTGGTCGCCGGGCACTCGGGCGGCGGGCAGGTCGTGCAGCGCTATGCGGTGGTCGCGCGCAGCGAGGCACCGCTCACCGCACGCGGCATTGTGCTGCGATACGTGGTGGCGAATCCTTCGTCGTATGTGTATTTCGATGCGCTGCGACCTACAGCCTCTGGCGAGTTCGCGGAGTTCGATAGGGCGATGTGCCCGTCGTTCAATCGCTGGAAGTACGGGCTCGAAGATTTGCCGGCTTACGCGCGCGAGTCGGGCGACGCTGGTTCCGCGGCGGCGCTCGAAGCGCGCTACGCGCAACGCGACGTCACCGTGCTGCTCGGCGGCGCGGATTACGATCCGCAGCATCCGGCGCTCGACCGTTCATGCGCCGCGCAAACGCAAGGAAGCCACCGTCTCGGGCGAGGACTCGCTTATGCGCGTTATATGGCGGCGCGGCATGCGGAAGGATTGGCGACGCATCGGACGTTCGTGATCGATGGTGTCGGGCACGATGCCAAAGGGATTTTCTCATCGCCTCAAGGACTGGCTGCTTTGTTTGGTGCGGGTCTGTGATGCGCGTGGCGCGAGAGCGTGTGTGAGGCGCTCGGCGCGCATGGGCACGAAGCGTGCTACTTCGCTTCATGCTACTTGTAAGCCACTTCGAGGACCGCGCCGACATGAACAGAACCCGATTGCTTGCCTCCGCGCTTGCCGCTGCATCATTCGGCGCGTTGCTGCCGTGCAGCGCCAATGCCGACGACGCGCCTAGCCCCTGTGCATCACTGAAACGCATCGTAGCGGCGGCGCCTGGCGGCCTCGTGTCGTTGACGCCGGACGATGGCAAAGGCGTCGCGCAACCCTACGGCGACGACGCGCAATGTTCGGCGAGCCACGGCAGCTATCAATGCACGTGGACGCCGCATCACGACGCCGGTTCAAATGCGGACGCGCTGCAAGCGGTCGCGGCGGACGTCGCGTCGTGTTTGCCCGACGCGACACACGACCAGAATTCGCCGGGACGGCAGCACTTTTATCTCGGCGCGAAGGGCAAGCGGACCGACATTACCGTAACGCCGACGGGTTCGAACAAGTTGCGCCTGGTGGTGTCGGGTAAGTGAATCGGGCTGCGGCGTGAAAGCGGCTAATGCGTCGCCGGCCACCACGACCAGCCGCGTGATGAGCGCCGCAACTCGATCATCGAAAGCGGTGCGATTTCAATGCGCGAAAACACCACGGGCGATGCCCCCAGCGCATACACGATCGCTGCTCTGAGAAGCGGCGCGTGCGTGACGGCGACCACGTTGCACATATCGGCCGATGCAAGGTCGGGCGTGCCGCCTAGCGCAACGAGCCATTCTCCTACCCGCTTCACGAGCTGACTGAACGACTCGCCGCCGTGCGGCGCGGCGTCGGGATCGCGTATCCATGCGGCGAGGTCTTGCGGCGCTTCGGCTTCGAGATCGGCAAGCCGCCGCCCTCGCCAATGGCCATAGTTCATGTCCGCCAGCGCGACATCGACCGACGCGGCGAGGCCGAGGGCCGCCGCCGTATCTCGTGCGCAGACGGCCGGGCTCACATAGGCTGACGCGCTTTCCGCGATCGCCAGACGTGTGTTCGTGGCGTGGGCGCGGGCTTCTGCGATAGCGCGGGCGTCGAGCGGGTCATCGGCGGGGAAACGGCCTGCACGTTGGGCTGCGGTCGATGCGTGGCTGATCAGTAATAGCCGTATGTCCACTCTGTTCATTTCCTGTGAGGCTGCGCCGAAAAGGAGCGTAGGCAAGAAGGGTGCGTCCGCTTTGCGTTGCCGGGTGCCGGAGTTTAGCGCGTAGAATAGCCGGACTGCGAAGCACGGAAGCCGGTGAAAACCCGGCGCGGTCGCGCCACTGTAATCGGCAGCACATGCCGAAAGCCAGACCTGAGCTTCGCATCATTCCTCTGCAACGACTATCGGGGCGCGTAACCCCAGGAGATGTCCATCATGACAGCTGTTTTCGATCCCGCTTCGCAGGCCGCTTCTCAGCCCGTTTTTGAACCCACGCCGATTCCGCTGCGCGAGTTGCTGCCGTGGGTCGTGTTCGGGGGGCTGCTGCTGTTGCTCGCGCTTTACTTCGTGGGTGCGGAACAGGGCGCCACATCGCTGGTGCCCGGCATGTACGTGCATGAGTTCGTGCACGACGGTCGCCATCTGCTCGGCTTTCCCTGTCACTAACGGAGTCGGACATGGTCGGTAAATTGTTGGTGCGCGGGATGCTGGCAGGCATCGCCGCGGGACTGCTCACGTTCGGCTTCGCCCGGGTCGCGGGCGAGCCGCAAGTCAATCAGGCGATCTCATTCGAAGAAAGGGCCGATGCCGCGAAAGACGAGGCGCCCGAACCCGCGATGGTGAGCCGCGAGACGCAACAAGGACTCGGCCTGTTGACCGGGGTGGCGGTGTACGGCGCGGCGTTTGGCGGGTTGTTCTCGTTGGTGTTCGCTTACGCGTATGGGCGCGCGGGGGCATTGAGCGCACGCGCGTTGTCCGCGTGGCTGGCGCTCGGTGCGTTCATTGCGCTGGCGGTCGTTCCCAACCTGAAGTATCCGGCGAACCCGCCTGCGGTCGGCGACCCGGAGACGATCGGGACGCGCACGGGCCTGTTCTTCCTGATGATTGCGATCTCGCTGGCCGCGATGGTGTTTTCGCTCAAGGTGCGGCGCCGTGTGGCCGCGAAACTCGGCTCGTGGAATGGCTCGATTGTGGCGGGGTTGGTGTTTGTCGTGATTATCGCAGCGGTGCAACTGTCGATGCCGTCTTTCAATGAAGTGCCGGAGGGTTTTCCGGCGGCGCTGCTGTGGAAGTTCCGTGTGGCGGCGTTGGGTATGCAGGCGATCATGTGGACGACGATTGGACTGCTGTTCGGCGCGCTCGTTGAGCGCGGTGCGTTTATGCGGTTGGGCGGTCGGCCGGCGGTGTAGTCGGCTTGATGGTTGGTGGAGGCGATGGGCGCAACCGCCTCGGTGGTTGTGCCCGGCGTTCTCTGCCTGGCTCGTCGCTGTTTGCGCGCGGGGGGCGAGAAGGTTTGTGCGTCAAGGAGTTGGGGCTGTTGTGGGGTGGTTATCCACAGGCTTGAGCACAGAATCTGTGGATAAAGTTCCAGCATTGAGACGTCCCAGCTTCGCGGCCCGGTCGTCGGGGGCAAAGCAGAGCAATCCTATGCCCGCGCCAATCCAGCCGGTTTGTCGGGCAAAGCCGTTGTTGTTCAGGTCGAAATAAGTCGCGCTGGTGTTCAGGGGGCAGGTTTATTCCTGAGCCGGTCAGGTCAAGAACTAATGGGCTGGTTGAGTCCAACGGAGGGCCGTCGTATTTGCCCAGGGCGCCGCCACCTGCGCCTGAACCGGGCCAACGCATCGGCGACACTCGCAATTACCGCTCCAATGGTATTCAGCACGTCCGCGACAGTACTTGCCAGGTTCAGACCACTTGCGCTTAGCCGATTCGAGCCCGCCCGCATGGGCGCGGGAATGCGGTCGAACGCGATCGCCGAGGAACCGACAGGCGGAGCCCATCGAATGCGGGGTACCGGACTTTAGCTACTGGCTCGCGCTAACCCCACGCGTCTTGCTGGAAGGTGTGCGGGTATTCGCTGACTGGAGGTCAAACTGATTACCCACCGCTACTGCTGACCGAAGTACCGATGCAAGGCACTGCCCCTCTCATCGATAAACCGCCCCGCATTTCAAATGTGAGATAGCCCTACGACGCAAGGTGAAAGAATACGGCTTTGACGCATAGCTAAGCGAGCAAATGACATTCAGTGAGGAAAGCAAATCAGAGAACGGTTCCACTCGAACGCCTTTGCGCCTATTTATCCTGCCTATTCTCGTGTGGTTCACCGGAGTAGTGCTGTCCGTCAACTGCCACGTTGGCGTGTGGGTAATCCGGGACGTGTATCTAGGCGATTTCTCGGTGGTGCTTGGTCTGCTTTGGGCCTACACATTCAAGAGACTTCGCGAGCCGCTGAGAAACATCGCTGCTCACATCACAGTAACTTCGGTAGCCATGGGACTGCTTGTGTGTGCCGCCGTATGGCAATGCATATTGGCCCTGCCACGCTTCACCGCGCAGTCTTCACGAACTTTCGATGTCACATACGAGCGAATCGGCGGCAGGAAGGGATGCCGGTTTGGCGTTGAGTTTAGGGATGATTTCATCCGGGACACAATCAGGGTATGCGGACCGGCCTCGAATATTCCGGGCAATCGAGCCTACGGCCGGCTTCGTGTCCATGAGGCGACTGGCCCATGGGGCGTTTATATCCTGAAGTTGGTGGCTATCAAGGAAAATCGGACCTAGAGCCCTATGCGTCAACTGGCAAAGAAGTGACATGTCCCTGTCGGGGCGAAACGTATTCGCGAGTGATGCTAATCGCTACCGAGGTTCGTGGTGCGAGGGACTACGCTGTACCTCCATTCGTCTTGCGTTCGCCATTTCACTAATTGCAGTTCGCGGTATCTGACGGTTGTCGTTATAAATTCCTACGCCTCGTGTCGATATTCCCAAGCCATGGTTTATGTGAATGCACGGAGAGCGTGATTTTAGGAGTTATCGCATTCTGCGGTAATCGTGATCCCTATAGGTTACCTGTGCGTCAAGCAAATAACCTATAGGAATAAGAATGAGAAGACACAGACTGTACGGAGAGGCGACCGGATTTTTAGGCCGCCTGGTGGTTGCCTTCACGTTATTGGTTCTTGTGTTCACCGCGAACGCAGACGACTGCTTCTCACTGTACGCAAAGTCCGGCGCCACACCGGGTTCCAAGACATGCAAGCTCGACGTCACAAGCAATACGCCTGGCGGAATGGGCAACTATGCGTGTATTAACGACCTCGCACTAATTGATCAATGGTGCAGCTCAACCGAAACCCCGCCTGACGATACCTGCCCGGTGGCGGACCCGGTGTTTCCGGCAAATGGAGTTGTCACGCTTTCTGAAACTGACTTTGCTAGCGGCGATACGTCGCCGCTCGTGTTCAGTCGTAGCTATCTTTCGAAGCCGTTCGACAAG
>NZ_JARESR010000036.1:0-83001 GCF_046028015.1 Paraburkholderia sp. RL17-383-BIF-A
CTTCCGGCGTTTCTGCGAACTGGTGGGCACACGCAGCGTCACCGAGTTCAACTATCGCATTGCGGACGCGAATTCCGCCCATATCTTCGTGGGCGTGCAGATCAGGAATCGCAGCGAATCGGCGCAGATCGCCGGCGCATTCGAAGCGCACGGGTTCGCCACAGTGGACCTCACGTTCGACGAACTCTCCAAGCAGCACATCCGCTACATGGTGGGCGGCCGCTCGCCTCTGGCGCACGACGAACGTCTGTTCCGCTTCGAGTTTCCCGAGCGTCCGGGCGCGCTGATGAAATTCCTTTCGTCGATGGCGCCGAACTGGAATATCAGCCTGTTCCACTACCGCAACCAGGGCGCGGATTACAGTTCGATCCTGGTCGGCATCCAGGTGCCGGTGAGCGAGAACGAGGCATTCAACAAGTTTCTCGCTACGCTCGGCTACCCGAACTGGGAAGAGACGCAGAACCCGGTGTATCGCTTATTCCTCGCCTGATCTTTTAGGACTGAAACGCGCAGATGGCTCTTTCGCTTGTCGACAAACTGGTGGTGGCAATCTCGTCGCGCGCGCTGTTCGACTTCGAGGAAGAGAACCGCGTGTACGAGGAAGGCGATCTGCAAGCCTATGAAGCATTGCAGCGCGACCGCCTTGCCGTGCCTGCCAAGCCGGGCGTGGCGTTTCCGCTGATCCGTAAGCTGCTGGCGTTGAACGCGGGCGGACATCGCGTCGAAGTGGTGATCCTCTCGCGCAGCGATCCAATCAGCGGACTGAGGGCGTTCCATTCGTGCCGCGAATACGGGCTCGCCATCGAGCGCGGCGTGTTTACTCGCGGACGCGCGCCGTTCGGCTATCTGAAGCCGTTAAACGCGTCGCTGTTTCTGTCGGCGAATCAGGAGGACGTGCGCGACGCGCTCGCCGCCGGATTTCCCGCCGCGCGCGTCTTGCCGGAATCGGCGAAAATGGCGAGCAAGTATCCCGACGAAATCCGCATTGCCTTCGACGGCGACGCCGTCCTGTTTTCCGACGAAGCCGAGCGCGTGTTCCAGAAAGACGGTTTGCGCGCATTCGTCGGCCACGAGATTCACAACAAGGATCTGCCGCTCGCGGACGGCCCGCTGAAGCCGTTGCTCGAAGCACTGCACCGGCTGCAAAAACTCGCGGATGAAGCCGCGCCCATGCATATTCGTACGGCATTGGTGACGGCGCGCTCGGCGCCCGCGCACGAGCGCGCGATCCGCACTTTAATGGCGTGGAACATTGAAATCGACGAAGCGATGTTCCTCGGCGGCCTCGACAAGAGCGCATTTCTGCGCGAGTTCGAGCCGGACTTCTTCTTCGACGACCAAATTGGCCACTGCGAATCGGCCCGCGTCGTGACGGCGACGGGGCACGTGCTGAGTGGCATCGTGAACGCATCATGACACCCGAACAATCACCGCTGGGTAAGGCCTCCACTTACACCGAACAATACGACGCCTCGCTGCTGTTTCCGATCGCGCGCAAAAATGCGCGCGAGGCGATCGGCATCGGCGCGCAGTTGCCGTTCTTCGGCACGGACATCTGGAATGCGTATGAGTTGTCCTGGCTGAACGCGCGCGGCAAGCCGCAAATCGCGGTGGCGACTTTCTACGTGCCGGCGGACTCGCCGAATATCGTCGAGTCGAAGTCGTTCAAGCTGTATCTCGGCTCATTCGCGCAGACCGCGTTCGAATCGATGGACGCAGTGCGCGACACGATCAAGCGCGACGTGTCCGCTTCGTGCGGCGCGACCGTCTCCGTTCATCTGGCCGCGCCCTATGAGTTCGGCAAATTGCAGATGGAAGAATTCGAAGGCTTGTCGCTCGACCGGCTGGATCTGGATACCGATATCTATCAGCCGGACGCATCGTTGCTGAAAGCGGCGCTGCATGAAGCGCCGGTCGAAGAAACGCTGTTCTCCAACTTGCTGAAGTCGAATTGCCCGGTGACGGGCCAGCCCGATTGGGGCAGCGTGCAGATTCATTATGTAGGCCCGCAGATCGATCACGCGGGCTTGCTGCGCTACATCATCTCGTACCGCAATCACACCGGCTTTCATGAACAGTGTGTCGAGAAAATTTTTCTCGATGTGCTGAAAGCCTGCAAGCCGGTCAAGCTCGCGGTGTACGCACGTTATACGCGGCGCGGCGGACTGGACATCAATCCGTTCCGCACGAATTACAACTTGCCGATGCCGGACAATATGCGTCTGGCCCGGCAGTAAAAAGCAGCTTGTTCGCCGCGGCGAGTTGATGCAAAGCTGCGGCGAACCAATCCGGCTGAATGTTCAGGCTTATGCCGTGGGCTTCTTATAAGCCACGCAGTCCACTTCGACGCGGCAATCGATCACCATCGAAGAAACCACGCAGGCGCGCGCTGGCGGGTTCTCGCCGAAGTACTCGCGGAACACCTTGTTGAACGACGCGAAGTCGCGCGGATCATCCAGCCACACGCCGCAGCGGACCACATGCTCGGCGCCATAGCCGGCTTCCTTCAGAATCGCGAACACGTTCTGGATCGCCTTATGCGATTGTTCGACGATGCCGCCGTTGATCACTTCGCCGTTTTCCATCGGCGTCTGGCCGGACACGAACAGCCAGCCGTCGGCTTCGACCGCGCGTGCAAACGGCATATGCTGACCGCCCGTTCCCTTCCCGCCTTCAACACCATAACGCTTCATCATCACACTCCTTAAAAAGTCCGGCACGCATGCGGCAGAATCGCCGTGCGCGCCGCAATCAATCACTCAATCGAGCAAAAATTCAGAACGCGCCGTGCGCGTCACCCTTCGACGCGGCGCCGCGCGCCACGAAGTGACCGGCGCGCTCGCCCGTCACTTCGCCGTCGCGGTACGACAGCACGCCGTTCACCCACACCGCGTCGATGCCGTCGGCGGCCTGTTGCGGTTTTTCGAACGTCGCCGCGTCGCGCACCTTGGCCGGGTCGAATAGCACCAGGTCGGCGTGATAGCCGATATGCACCTCGCCGCGCTGCGCCAGACCAAAGCGCCGCGCCGACAAGCTGGTCATCTTGCGCACCGCCTCTTCGAGCGGCAGCAAACCCGCGTCGCGCGCATAGTGGCCGAGCACACGCGGAAACGCGCCCCACAAGCGCGGATGCGGCAGCGGATCGTTCGGCAGGCCGTCCGAGCCGACCATGGTCGCGGGATGCGATAGGATCCGCCGCACGTCGTCTTCGGACATGTTGTGGTACACCGCGCCCGCCGGCTGTAGACGTTTGCCCGCTTCCTGCTGCGTAACGCCCCACTCCGCCGCAACCTCCTTGATCAGCTTGCCCGCCATCTCCGGATGCGGCTCCGACCACGTAATCGTGATGTCGATGTCGCCCGTCACCTGCTTCAGATCGAGCGTCGACGAACTGCGGTTGTACGGATAGCAATCGCAACCGATCGGCTGCAACCGGCTCGCGCTTTCCAGCGACTTCAGCACTTCGACGCTGCGCCCCCAGTTCGACGGACCCGCGCACTTCAAATGCGAGATCACCACCGGAACATGCGCGTGACGGCCCACGCGATACGCTTCGTCCATCGCATCGAGAATCGCGTCGAACTCGGTGCGCATGTGCGTGGTGTACAGCGCGCCGGCCGCGGCGAGCGGCTCGGCCAACGCCATCACTTCTTCGGTCGGCGCGGCGAACGCCGAACCGTAGGCGAGCCCCGAACTCAAACCCAGCGCACCATTCGCCAGTGCTTCTTCGAGTTGCGCGCGCATACCCTCGATTTCCTGCTCGGTCGCCGCGCGATCGAGCCGGTCCATCTGGTTGCTGCGCAACGCCGTATGCCCGATCAGCGCGCCGACGTTCACCGCCGGCCGCGCCGCATTCACCGCTGCGACATACGCGGCGAAGGTCGGATACTGGAACGCTTCGCGCTCGCCAAGCAGGTTCATCGGATCGGGCGGATCGCCCTTCAAAGCAACCGGCGACGCGCTGATACCGCAATTGCCGACGATCACCGTGGTCACGCCTTGCGTGATCTTCGGCAGCATTTGCGGCGAGCGGATCACATGCGTGTCGTCGTGCGTGTGAACGTCGATGAAACCCGGCGCCAGCGCGCGGCCTTCGGCCTCGATCACTTCTTCGGCGAGCCAGTTCGACAGATTGCCGATCGCGACGATGCGACCGTCGCGAACCGCGACATCGCGCTCGACTGGCGGCGCGCCCGTGCCGTCGTACAGTTGCGCGCCGACGATCAGCGTATCGGCGGCTTCGGGATGCGAATGCATGGATCAGTCTCCTAACGGTTGTCGATCGCCGCCGCCGCGGTGCGTGTCGAGTGCGTGCTTCATGCGGCGCAGCAATTCGCGGCTCTCGTCGCCCTGACTGACGGCGAGTTCGGTGACGAGCACATCGAGCGCCATCATCATTGCGTAGCGCGACGACGACGGCTTGTAAATGAAGTCGGTTTCAAAGGCGACGATCGGAATGACCCAATCGGCCAGCCGCGCAAGCGGCGAAGCCGGCGCGGTCAGCGCGATCACGGTCGCGCCGTAGCTGCGCGCGATCTTGCAGTTCTCGACCATTTCCGGCACGCGCCCGGTGGTGGAAAGCGCGATCACCACGCATTCACGCGACACGGTGCTCGCTACCATGCGTTGCAGCAAGCCGTCCTGATAAGTCGCGACGGGCCGGCCGAGGCGCACGAGCCGAAAGCGCATTTCGTCGGCGAGCGCGGTGGAACCGCCGCCCATGCCGAACACGTAGATCATGCGCGCAGCGCGCAACGCGGCCGCCGCTTCGCTGAGCGGCGCCTGACGCAGCAATTGATGGTTGTGCGCCAGCGCGGTTTGCAATTCGTCGAACACACGGGTCGCGATCGGCTCGGGGGCGTCGCCCGCGCCGCCCGGCTGCAGGAAGCGCTGACCGACCGCAGCAGCCTGAGCGAGCCGCAGTTTGAGTTCGCGCACGTCACGGCAGCCTACCGCCTTGGCAAAGCGCGTCACGGTCGCCACGCTCACCTCGGCCTGCTGTGCAAGCGCGCCGATGCTGGCGCGCGAAGCGCCCGTCAGATCGTCGAGAATCAGCGCGGCAACCTTGCGCTCAGCCGAGCGCAGTTCCGGCGCGCATTCGGCGATGCGCGCAACGATGTCGAAAGCCAGCGGTTCGGCGGTTGAGTTCATTGCAGACTGTGGGATACGGCGCGAAGGTGGCGCAAAGGCTAAGCAAAGGCGGACTGCCGCCCTTCAGCAACCGGTGGTACTAAATAACATTTCTTCATCCATCGTACTTTCGGTAACATGCTAAAGTCAACTTTGATTCAATTTAACTGGACGATGGAGCAAGGAGACATGAAAGTTACAAACTATCAGGGCGCGACGATTGATCCTTATAGCAAGGGCTTGGGCATGGTTCCGGGCACCAGCATCCAACTCACGGATGCCGCGCGTCTGGAGTGGAACCTGCTGAACGAAGACGTGAGCCTGCCGGCCGCCGTGCTGTACGCGGACCGGGTGGAACACAACCTGAAATGGATGCAGGCATTCGTCGCCGAATACGGCGTCAAACTCGCGCCGCACGGCAAAACCACCATGGCGCCGCAGTTGTTTCGCCGTCAGCTCGAAACCGGCGCGTGGGGTATTACGCTCGCCACCGCGCACCAGGTGCGCGCGGCTTATCACGGCGGCGTCTCGCGCGTGCTGATGGCCAATCAGCTGGTCGGCCGCCGCAACATGATGATGGTCGCCGAGTTGTTGAGCGATCCGGATTTCGAATTCTTCTGCCTCGTCGATTCGGTTGAAGGCGTCGAACAGTTGGGCGAGTTTTTCAAGTCGGTGAACAAGCAGTTGCAGGTGCTGCTCGAACTCGGCGTGCCGGGCGGCCGCACGGGCGTGCGCGACGCAGGGCAGCGCAACGCGGTGCTCGACGCGATTGCACGCTATCCGGACACGCTGAAGCTCGCCGGCGTCGAGTTGTACGAAGGTGTGCTGAAGGAAGAGCCCGAAGTGCGCGAGTTCCTGCAGAGCGCGGTCGCGCTCACGCGCGAGCTCGTCGAGCAAGGGCGTTTTGCGCGTACGCCGGCCGTGCTGTCAGGCGCGGGATCGGCCTGGTACGACGTGGTCGCGGAAGAATTCGTGAAGGCGTCGGAGACCGGCAAGGTCGAGGTGGTGCTGCGTCCGGGCTGCTATCTGACGCACGACGTCGGCATCTATCGCAAGGCGCAGACGGACATCTTCGCCCGCAATCCGGTCGCGAAGAAAATGGGCGAGGGTCTGCTTCCGGCGCTGCAATTGTGGGCGTATGTGCAGTCCATTCCCGAGCCGGATCGCGCGATTATTGGTCTTGGCAAACGCGATTCCGCGTTCGATGCGGGCATGCCGGAACCGGCGCGCCACTATCGTCCGGGTAACGAAGCGCCGCGCGATATCGCGGCAAGCGAAGGCTGGGAGATTTTCGGCCTGATGGATCAGCATGCGTATCTGCGGATTCCCGCAGGCGCCGATCTGAAAGTGGGCGACATGATCGCGTTCGACATCTCGCACCCGTGTCTGACGTTCGACAAATGGCGTCAGGTGTTGGTGGTCGATCCAGCGTATCGCGTCACGGAAGTGATCGAAACGTTCTTCTGATTCTTCTTGCGAAAGGCGCGCCCTGAAACATCGGGGCGCGCCTTTCCTGTTGTTTCGGAATGCGTGGAGCAAGCGATTGCTCTGCGATCCCCGAAGCGCCGCGTGCGGCGTCGTTCACGCCGCGTACGGCACGTTAAGGTTGACGCGGTGCTTCGCCCTCCACGACTTCGGCTGCCTGCTGCGAAACATCGCCGGCGGCGGCTCCCGCAGCGCCGGCTGTCGCCGCCACTTCTCCAATTCTCACCTCGAGCATCTTCAGTGCATCGGACAGCGCGCCCAGCGCCTCGTCCGGCAGCGCAGCCATCGTGTCGTGCAGAAACGCATTGCGACGCGGCAAGCTGGCTTCGGTCGCCGACTGCCCCGCTTCGGTCAGACGCACATTGGTCACGCGATTGTCGCGCGTGTCCATGCTGCGAGCGATCCAGCCCAAACCTTCCAGTGTCTTCAACTGCCGCGTCAGCGCGCCCGGGTCGACACGCAAGCGCTCCACCAGCCGTTTCTGCGACGACTCGCCCGCCTGCTCGTGCAGCGCGAGCAGAATGCGCCAGCGCGGCAGCGGGTGGCCGACATGCGACTCGAAGGCCGACATGAACGCCCGATATGTGCGGCCGAATTGCTGCATGACGGCGACGCGGTCCTGTTCTTCCATGATCTGTCAGTAAAACGATAAGTCTAAAAAATCAGTCCGCGTGAATCACGGGTTCGAGCTTGCGTTGGAGCTTGATCGGCGGCACTCGGCGGCTTTGCCAGACCGACACCACGGCGATGATCGCCGCCATGGCCAGCCCCAGATGAATCGCCGCCACGAGAGCTTCGCGCGCGCTCTCGAGCAGCATCGCGCCGTTATGGCCCGCGTGCGTCAACTGGCCGAGCAAGGTGGTTTGCGCATCGCGATTGATGAGAATTTGCGGGTCGCCGAGATCCGCGAACCATTGCGATGCGTGATCGTTTTCCAGCGCGCTGCGTACGCCGCTCGCGTACATGTGGCTGACCAGCGTGCCGGTCAGCGCGGTGCCGATCATGCCGCCGATCATGCGCAATGACTGCAGCAGCGCCGTGGCAATGCCGAGGTGCTCCCGGCCGGCCGTTTGCTGCGCGAAAATCGTCAGGTTCGGCATGACGAAACCGAGTCCCAGTCCGCCGACGACCATGAACGACATCAACAGCCATTGCGGCATGGCGCGTGTCGCGACGACCACGCCCAGGCACGCCAGTGCGAGCAGCGTAAAGCCCACGTAAAGCATCAGATTCGGATTGCGCACGCGCGAGACGATGCGTCCATTGGCGATGCTGCCGATCGTAATGAATACGACGAGCGGCGTGATGACGAGCCCCGCCTCTTTCGGCGACATGCCGAAGCCGCCCTGGAACAGCAGCGGCGCATAGAACAGCAGCGAGAACATCGTGAAGCCGCCCAGCACGGCCAGTGTGAACAGCGCGGCGAGACTGCGGTTGCGGAACATGTCGACCGGCAGGATCGCCGTCGGGCAGCGCTTTTCCCACTGCAAGAGCGCGTAAGCCGACGCGACGCTCAACGCGAGCAGCATGGCCGCACCGAAGCTCACGCCATGCTTGGGCAGCAACTCGACGAACAACTGCAACGAGCCGAGCGCCACGGCGATCAACACGGCGCCAGGCCAGTCGAGCCGCATCTTGCCTTCGTGTTCGACATGTCGCAGATGTGGCAGGAAACGCCAGACGAAAAACAGCGACAGCAGACCGACGGGCAGATTCACATAGAAAACCGAGCGCCAGCCGTAATACTGCGTGAGGAAACCGCCGAGCGACGGCCCGACCGCGTTGGCAATACCGAACGCCGAACTCATCAACACTTGCCAGCGCAGGCGCACGACCGAGTCGGGAAACAGATCGGGAATACAGGCGAACGCGGTGCCGACCAGCATGCCGCCGCCGATGCCCTGCAAACCGCGCGCGAGCACGAGGAACAGCATATTGTTGGCCGCGCCGCACAGCACCGAGGCGCCCGTGAACACGACGATCGACGCGATCACGAACGGCTTGCGCCCGTAGTAATCGCCGAGCCGGCCGAAAATCGGCACGGTAATCACCGAGGTCAGCAAATAGGAAGTGGCGACCCACGCGTACAGCTCGAAACCCTTGAGTTCGGCGACGATGGTGGGCAATGCGGTGCCGACCACGGTCTGGTCGAGCGCGACGAGCATCGTGACGAAGGAGATGCCGAGCATCGCCAGCAATGATTCACGGAAAGGTAAAACTTGCCCACTCGAGTGGTGGGCCGCGGTATGGACAGCCATTTTTGATAGTGCAACAGTTGACTGGTCAATCGATAGGGAATCATACCACGCGACGATGCTCTAATCCGGACACGCCGCCGCGGTGCGCAGCAGCGGCAACCGACTGAAAAAAACACATCACATGACGCCAGGGAGGCACATGGAGCCGAGCTCGCTCGCAACACAATCGTTATCGGACGACGATCTGAAGGCGCTGCGGCGCGCGAAACATGAACTGGAGAGCCCCGCTCTGGCGATGAAACTGGCCAGCATCGTCGGCGCGCCGCTGGAGAAGCTGCTCTCGCGCATGCCGGCGTTCGCCAACGAAAAGGTCGCGGACGCGACCGAGCTGGCGTTGCGCAAGTGCCTGGCAATCGCGCTGCGCACGCTGGGGCGCAAGGACGCCACGCTTGCGCTGGCGGCGCCCGAGAAGCCGAGCAATCTGCTGCACAAGTTCGCTGTGGCGACCACCGGCGCGGCCGGCGGCGCATTCGGACTGTTTGCGCTGCCCGTCGAACTGCCGGTCACGACCACGCTGATGTTTCGCTCGATCTGCGACATCGCGCGCAGCGAGGGTGAGGATTTGTCGTCGATCGATACGCAACTGCAGTGTCTGACCGTGCTCGGCATGGGCAGCACATCGAGTGCCGACGACGACGCCGACTTCGGCTACTTCATCATGCGCGGCGCGTTGGCGCAGGCGGTGTCGAAAGCGTCGTCCGAGATAGCCACCAAAGGTTTCACCACGCATGGTTCCGCGGCCTTGCTGCGCCTCGTCAACACGATCGCCGCGCGCTTTTCGGTGCAGGTGAGCGAACAGATCGCCGCCAAGTCGATTCCGGCGATCGGCGCGGTGCTCGGCGCGATGGTCAATACGGTTTTCATCGACCACTTCCAGCAGGTCGCGCATGCGCACTTCACCGTGCGGCGGCTGGAACGGCAATATGGCCAGCAGACCGTCGAGGCCGCCTATCAGACCATCGACATCGCGCTCGACGGCTGAGACGCGCGGCTCGTCACGCGCCGCACGAAGGTGGCGGCGCGCTCGAGCGCGCGATTTCCTTCCGGGACGAACGGCGCAAAAATCGGCCAGACGTGCGGCATCTTGTTCCACACTTCGAGTTCGCAGTCGACGCCTGCCGCGCGCGCGTTGTCGGCCACGCGCTGCGAGTCGTCGAGCAACACCTCGGTGCTGCCCGCCATGATGAAGAGCGGCGGCAAGCCGTTCAGATCGGCATAAACGGGAGAGGCATGGGGATGCGTGGCCGGCGTGTCGCCGAGATAAACCTTTCCCGCCAGCGCGATTGCCGGGCCGCTGAACATGGGGTCGAGACCGTCGTTGGTGCGGATGCTGGCGCCCGTCGCGGCCAGATCGGTCCATGGCGAGAACAGCAGGGCGCCGGCCGGCATGGGGTCGCCGGCGTCGCGCAGCGCCACCAGGGTAGCGAGCGCGAGGCCGCCGCCCGCCGAATCGCCGGCTATCACGATCGACTCGGGCGCAATGCCATTGCCGATCAACTGACGATAAGCGTAGGTTGCATCGTTCAACGCCGCCGGGAAGCGATGCTCCGGCGCGAGACGATAGTCGAGCGAAAAAACGGCCGCGTCGGCGCGTGTCGCCAGGCCGAACGTGATCGAGCGATGCGTACGCGGTGAACAGAAGTAATAGCCGCCGCCGTGACAATACAGCACCGTTGCACCGGTCTGCGCGGCTTGCGCGCCGTCGGCGCGCTCGATCCATTCGCCGCGCAAGGGCGCATCGCCCGGGCCGTACAGCTCACGCAGACGCCAGCCGCGAGGCACGCGCGGCGACCAGGCGCGCTTGGCGGTCAACGCGCGCGCCTTCTCGACATTGATACGCGGCTTCAAGGTCTCGGGACGAAACTGCCTACGCAGATACCAGCACGCGAGTGCGCTTTGCCAGCTCATCGGGACACGCTCCTTCGATTGTGTCCCGTCATGTTACGTGCGTTCACGGCAGCGCCGGTGGGCGGCGGCTTCTAATCCCAAAAGGGTCCGCGCCGCCCGGTAAGGTTTTCCGCTCGTTAGTTAGCCGGCAAAACCTGCCCGCGAATTTCGCCCATCGGGTTCTGCGCGGTATGAACGTTGAAGTACCACTGCCCCGCCATCAGATCGGTGACCTGCTGCTCGGTGAGCGCCGCCGACCCTTTGATCGGGCTGGCGAGGGCTCCCTTATCGATCGGCACCTGAACCTTGGCGTTCTGGCCCACCGGCGCAGGCCCGTGGAAATGCGCGGCGGTTGCCGGGCCGCTCAAGCCTTCATAAGTGACCGTCCATTGCAGGGATTTGGTCGAGGTGTCGAAGGTGGCGTTCAACATGCCGTGTCCGTGGCTCACGCGAGGAGGCACTTCGCTCGACGGCTCGAGATCCGCCTTCAAGGCCACCGTATCGGCGAAGGCGACGCCCGACGCCAACGCCCACAACACCATAGCGAGATTCAGTTTTCGAAGCGCAATCATGGTCTTCTCCGGACTTGATGCACCGCCGCACCGACACTTCGGCCGCGCGGAGCCACCACATACTAGTTCAAATCCGCTGAGCCTGTTTGTGCCTCGGACCGCGCATGGCCGGCGCGGGCGCCACGCGCTGTGCTGCCAGAAGCCGCTCGCGAGGTGCTGCTTTTACGTATTGAAACGCGGCGACTTCATAGTTGTCCGTAGTGATCCTGCGTCTTGCCGACGAGTTAAACCTTGGCGATATCGCGCGAGAAGTGCCGCTGTGCGCACACGCCGCCGCCGGCACCCCGCCAAGACGGAGCGATGAGACGACGTCCTGGAAGCGTTTTAAGCGAATTTCTCAAACAGTTAATTGTCGATTTTGTAGTGAATCAACCGCGTTATCCCGGTTATGCTTCCGGCTGCGAGAAGTGACTCCTTCATCGAGGGATGTCTCCAAATCTTTAACGCGGCTTCGGCCGCGTTTTTTTTCGTTCTATCGTCTCGCCTCTCGTCCGTGTGGGTGCGCTCTGCTACGAGGCGACCGCACCTATTCCGCATAATCCCCTGCGGCTTTTTCAACCGGCAGCCCGCTATACGAGCAACGCGGCTTGCTGTTCGATTCCGTCCAGCATGGCGTTGCACTTGTTGATTAAAACCATTCCGTCATTGCGCACAAGTTCGGGCGGTTTCACATTGATTTCGCGGCGGTAATCTTCGAGCGCCATGAGTAGCGGCGGATATTGCAGGACGCTCGCCGCCCCTTCCACGCGATGAAGCCATTCGCGCACACGCTCCAGTTCAGTGCGCTCGGAGCCGACCCGCTCGAGCAATGGCGAGAGCGACTGCACGTCTTCCCGAACGGAAGATACGAACGAGTCGAGCAGCGCCTTGACGGTCGATTCGCTCCCCCATAGTTGTGTCATGTGCCCCAGGTCGACCGGGACGAAGGGATCAGCGCCGCCGTGGACCTCCGGTGTAGCGACAGCCGGCGCTCTCGCGGCCTCCAAAGGCGCGGCGTGCCCCGCGCTGTCGGATCCAAACCAGCGGCTCAGATAGTCGCGCAGCGTGGCCAGCCGCGTCGGCTTCACCAGGCTGTCGTCCATGCCAGCGTCGCGACACAGATTCAGGTCTTCGGGCGCGGTGTTCGCCGTGATACCCAGAATGGGCAGCCGATGCATGCCACCCTGCTCACGTTCACGAATGCGCCGAGTGAGTTCGTAGCCCGACACGTTCGGCATGTGGCAATCCGTGATCAGACAGCCGTAGTTCGTGCGCTCCAGCGCTGCCAGCGCTTCCGCGCCGTCGTTCGTCACGTCGCAGGCGAAACCTAGCAACGCGAGTTGGTGGCGAATCAACTCCTGGTTGACCGGATGATCTTCCGCGACGAGGATCAGCCGGCCACTGGCGATTGCCCGCTCCCGGTCCGGAGGCGAAGCGCCGCCCTCCGGCGCGCGTGGCATGGCAGCCAGGCGCGGCGCCACCGAAGGCAGCCCGGTCATCGCGGCGGCGCACGCGGCGCCGAGGCCACGCCATGAAATGGGATTGATGCTGACGCGCACGGTGTCGTCGAGAATGCGGTAACCCGTCGGCTTCGGCTTCTCAGTCAGACAGACGACACGCGTGCGCGCGCGAACGTCCGCGGGTAAAGTCACGTCCTCGTTCACGAACAGCAAATCCAGATCTTCCAGTGCGACGCGATCGCGCAGTTCCGGCGCATCGGGCGACACGCGACGCAACGCGAGTCCGAGCGCCTCGCCGAAGTGCATCAGGGCTTGAGCAACACGAGCGTCGCCAGTTGCCACGAGCCCGCGCTTGCCGCGCAAGCCGTTGACCGAATAGCGCTGAGTCTCGACAGCCATGGTGAGCCGCACGGTGATGCGTGTGCCGCTGCCCGGCTCGCTGTGCAATGCAAGCGAGCCGCCCATGAGGTCGATCAGCTTGCGGCAGATCGTCAAACCGAGGCCTGTGCCGCCAAAACGGCGCGTGGTGGAAGACTCGGCCTGCACGAACGGCTCGAACAGCTTGTCCTGCACCTCCGGCGCGATGCCGATCCCGGTGTCCTCGACAGTCATGGCGAGCGTTTGAATGTCGCCGGCCTGAGCAACGACCGACACGCACACGTCGACCTCGCCTTGCGGCGTAAACTTGATGGCATTGCCAAGCAGATTGAACAGAATCTGGCGCAACCGTACGCTGTCGCCCCGCAGCGTGGCTGCGACGTCCGGCGCAATGTCCACGCGCACTTTCAGGCCCTTTTCGTGCGCCCGCCCGGCCAACAGACCGACAGCGTTGTCCACCAGTTCACGTATGTCGATAGATTCGGCCTCGATCGTCAGCCGTCCGGCTTCGATTTTCGAGAAGTCGAGCAAGTCGTCGAGGATCTGCAGCAGTGCGCCCGCCGACTCGTGGATCATGCCCAGCATTTCGCCCTGGTCCGCATTGAGCGGCGTACGCTCCAGCACCTCGACGAGACCGAGCACACCGTTCATCGGCGTGCGGATTTCGTGGCTCATCATTGCGAAGAAGTCGTCTTTGGCGCGCGAAGCCGCTTCGGCCAGGTCGCGCGCTCGCGCCAGTTCGTCGGAGCGAGCGTGCTCGACGCTGGCGTCCACCCAGTAACCGCTCCACACGACACTACCGTCCGTTTCGCGACGCGGCACCAACTCGGCACGTGCCCACTTGATCTCCTGGTCGCCTTCGAAACGGAACTCCATGTTCACCGGCGTTTCGCTGCGAGCCGAGCGCTCCAGTTCCGCCAGCACGAACGCCCTGTCCTCCTCACACACGCGCTGGAAATCGACGTGATCGCTGCTGCTCACCGCACTGTCTTTTGCACCCAGCAGATGCCGCGTGTCGCCGCCGATATACGGAAACGAGTACGCGCCATCCGAAGTGCGGCGCAGTTGAAACACCACCGCCGGCAGGGAGCGCGTCACGTCGAAGAGGCGCCGTTCGGTTTCGCGCGCGCGCATCTCAGCGCGCCGAATGTCCGTGATATCGACCACCGTCCCCAGCACGCAAACCGGCTGACCGTCGCTGCCACGGCAGACGCTGGCCCAGAAAAGGCCATGCCGCACATTGCCCGCGCCGCGCTCGAACTGCAACTCCAACTGCACAGTCTCGCGCCCGCTTAGCATCTCGCGAGTCATGTCGCCGAGAATCCGGCTGTTGGCCTCACCCCATGTTTGCACGTCCATGGTGTTTCGTCCGATGACCGCTTCGCGGCTCAATCCGCAGGCTTGCTCATAAGCCTCGTTGACTGCGATATAACGGCCGTCGAGGTCCATGGCGACAAGCGGATACGGCACCATCTTCATCATCGTTTCCTGGAAATTCAGTTGCAGCTCGAGCTTGAGCTCGGTTTTCTTGCGCAGCCTGACTTCCCGTTGCAGCAACAGATAGGCACGCAGCGTGATCAGCAGCGCGACGCCGATGCCGATCAGCAACGGCAGCAGGCGCACCGCGGTCACGCTCCATATGCCCGACTCCGGCGCACTGCCGGTGACCCATTTCTGCCGGATGCGCTGCTTTTCCGCAGCCGGCATGGCCAGCAATGCACGATCGATCAGTTCGGCAAGCGGACTCAGGTCCGGGCGCACAGCGAAGTCGAGCGCGTCGGTTTCGCCTACCGTGCCGAGGATTTTCAGGACACCGTCGTAACGCTGCTTGAGCAGGATGTCGATAGCGGCCACATTGCCGACCAGCACGTCCGCCTCGCCGGCCTCGACCATCCTGAGCGCGTCGTCGAGACTGGGCGCGATTGCAACGTGGTCCGCCGGAATGCGCTCGAATGCGAGCGGAATCGAACCGGCAACGTGCGACGAAACGACAATGCGCCGTGACGCGAAATCATTCAGGGATCTGGCCGCCGGCTCGTTCTCACGCCCGACGATCACCAGTGGATAGCTTTCGTATGCAAGGGTGTGGCGCGCCCGCTTGAGTCGCGGATCGTGAATCGAGGCCGTGGCGAGCATCGCCAGCTCGCCGTGTTGAAAGGCTTCAATAGCGGCGGGCCAGTCGGCCGTGCGGGCGCGGTTGATCACGACGCCGAGCGTGCGGCTCAGATACGCCAGATAGTCGGCGGCAATACCGGCCGGTTGCCCGGAACTGTCGACGTAACTGAACGGGGACCAGCCATTATCAAAACCAATCTGCAACGGCGGCAACGAACGAAGCCAGGCCTGCTCCTGCGGCGTCAGCACGAGACGCGGCGCAACGGGCACGGGCTTCGCGTCGAAGTTGCCGGATAGCCAGCGCACACGAATCGCCGCGTCGTCGGCCGGGTTCAGCGAGGCGAGCGCCTCGTCGAGCTGGTCGCGCAGCGTAGCGCGGCTCCGTGGCACCGCGAAGCGCAGATTGGCGGTCCGGCTGCTTTCCTCGAAGGCCACGTGCAAACCACGGAACTCCTCCGTAGCCAACGCATATTGCACAGCCGGCGTGAAGCCGAGATAAACGTCGGCGTCGCCCCGGACCACCGCCGAGAGTGCGGCATGCGTCGTGGCGAACACGCTGATCTGCGCATGAGGAAAGCGCTCGCGTGCCACCCGCTCGAGCGCAAAACCCTTTTCTATCGCGATACGTGCTCCGGCAATCTGAGCGGGACTCGCGTAGCTGTCACCGTCACGGCGAACCACTGCCGACGACGAAGAACGGAAATACGGTGCGGTAAAACTCAGGCACCGCTCGCGTTCCGGTGTGCGGGCAACGCTCGTCAACAGGTCGACCTCACCGGCGCAGGCCGCGGCAAGCAATTGCGGCACATCAGGAAACGCCTTGGCTTCGATAACGACATTCGGCCCGACGAGCGCGCGCAGATAGTCGACGCTCATGCCGGTGAGGCGTCCGCCTTGCAACGCGTCGAGCGGCAGCCAGCCGCCCGCGAGAACCCCGGTGGTCAGTTTCGCGGGAAAAGCGGCAACGCTCTGGCTGTTCGAACGGTTGTCGAACAGTTGGGCGGCGGCTGCCGTTTGGGTGGCGACAAACAACGCCCATACGAGCAGACCAAGCCACACGCGTTCGAGCGTGCGCCTCATTGCAACGTTTGGCGGGAAATTGACGGCAGACACGATGATGGCGCCCGGCAACACTCAGGCGACTTCGCCTTGCCCATCGGCAAGCCCGGCGCTACCGTGCTCGGGCTTGCCGTGCAGATACGAGAACAACGCGCCGGCAGTGATGCCCCCCGACAGCGGCGCAGCCCAGAACAGCCAGAGTTGATCCAGCGCCCAGTCTCCGACGAACAAGGCTTGCGCCGTGGAACGGGCGGGATTGACAGAACCGTTGGTGACCGGGATCGACACCAGGTAGACGAGCGCCAGACAGGCGCCGAGCACCAGCGGCGCGAGCGGCTGCACGTCGTGCCGGCGGGCGATCATGAGGTTGGCCATGACAAAGCAGAAGGACAGCACGAACTCGATGGCCAGCGCCGAATGCAATTGATAGTCAGCGGGAGAATGGTCGCCGAAGCCATTTGCCGCGAACTCGCTTGCGCGCAGATCGAAACCGGGACGGCCGCCCGCCACGTAAAGGAGCAATGCTGCGGCAACGATCGCGCCGAGAATCTGCGAGGCAATGTAGGGGAGCAAATCCCTGACCGGAAAACGCTGTGCGACGGTAAAGCCTACGGTGACAGCAGGATTGAAATGACCGCCGGACAGGCTGCCCATGCAGTAGCTGGCCGTGGCGAGTGCGAGGCCGAATGCCACCGCCGCTTCCAGCACGCCGCCCGCCTGCTGGATCGCGCCGACGTTCAGCACAATGCTGCCGCAGCCGACGAAGACGAGCCATGCCGTTCCCGCACTCTCCACCAACAACCGCTTACCTAATGCAACCATGCCGCCTCCTGTTTCTGTCCATGAGGCAGACGGCCCTGCGCGATTGCCATAAGACATCTGCCTGAATTCGCTCGGCTCGGGCATTGCTCAGCTTAACGAAATGACTGCTTTCGTCACGGGAGCATCGAATAAAGCCGCAGTGAACGCAGAACTATGAGGCGGCAATGTCTCGCGACCAATCGGAACACTCCTAAATTCGCTGTTCTCTAAAAACAGCTGCCAACGTCGCAATGCAATACGCCCCTCGCGTTTCAGGTCAATCCGATTTGCCGCGCGTAGTCGATCAGGTCGGCTTCCGTTTCCAGGCCGAGCTTGCGCATTGCACTACGTTTCTGCGTACTGATCGTTTTGCCGCTGCGCTGCAAACGCGCTGCGATCTCGTGGACAGCGAGACCTTGCACATAGAGCTGGAAGATTTCCCACTCGCGCGCGCTCAGCACACCGGCGCGAAGCTGCGGCGGCGCATCCGCCGTTTCGATTGCGGCGCGCGCATGCTCCGACAGATAGACGCGGCCGGCAATCGCCGCCTCGATTGCGTCGAGCAAGGCGGTGACGGTTTCACGTTTATCGACGATACCGCCCACGCCGATGTGCAAAAGGCCGGTAAGCATGTGCGCATGGCAGATCATGGTCAGCACGACGACGCACGGACGCGGCCGGCCCCGCAACAGGCGGCGCAGAAAAGACACCGCGTTGCTGCCGCCGTGAATGCCCGGCATGTTGATATCCGAAACGACCACGTCGCATGCATAAGCGTCGAGTAATTCAGCGAGGCCATGCGTGTCGGCCGCTTCGCCGACAAACTCGATGTGCGGGACGGTTTGCAACATTTGCTTGACGCCGACACGAACGCAGTCGTGATCGTCCGCGACGATGACGCGAATCTTTTGTCTCATCTTCTTGTTGTCTTATCGACTGGCATGCCCCGCACGCGTTGTGCTTCCCCGGGCGATGCCAATGCATCTTGTTTTCGTCACGCCAAGGCGCGACACGCGGCCGGCTCGTCACCGGTTCTGCACGCGCTCCTCGGGAATCACCCCGTACTCGACGGCGAAGCGGAACAGTTCCGCGTCGCTGTGCAGCGCGAGCTTGCGCATGGCGGTGCACTTCTGCGCGCTGATCGTTTTGACACTGCGCCCCAAACGGGCGGCGATCTCGGTCACGCCAAACCCTGACGCATATTGGGTGAACACTTCGAGTTCGCGGCGCGACAGCATTTGCCGGACAAAGTCGAGCCGCTGGGTCACCGTTGCGTCGGCGATCAACGCGCGCACCGCCGGCCCGACGTAACACTCGCGCGCCAACGCCGTGACGACGGCCACGTGAATCAGATCGATCCGGTCGCGCTTGCTCACCAATGCGTCGGCGCCGAGCGAAATCACCTTTTGCAGCTCGGCGGCCTCGGTTTCCATGGTAAGCACGACGAGCGCAATGTCGGGGTAGCGCATCTTGAACTGCCTGACGACTTCCAGTCCGCTGCCATCCGAACCGCCCGGCATGTAGAGGTCCATGAGCACCAGATCGCATGAACCACGGTCGACTTCCGTGAAGAGTTCGGTCGCATCGGCCGCGCGACCGACAATCTCCATATTCGGATAACCGCCCATCAAATTTTCGATCGCCAGCAGCACCAGTGGATGATCGTCCGCAATGATGGCTCGAATGGGCGTGCTTACCTCAGCGGTGTCGCGCATCTTCTATTTTTCCTCCGTACCTTGATTGACTGCCGCCCTTTTCAGTAAAACCAGCTCTCGTGCCGATCATTAAACATTTTTCAGAAAATAAACATAAGATCGCTCCGAAACCACCGCATTCTATTTAAAAAGTAAATTGCTTAGATATACGATTCAAAACCAGGAATTCCATATGCGCGCACGTGAGAAAAAAGACCTGGATCGTTGGCAACTCCGAGCTTGGTCATTGCCTCGCGTTTCTGCCTGCTGACCGTGCGACGATGACAGCCGAGCGCCGCTGCAATTTCAGCGATCGACTGGCCGTCCACCAGCAGCCTGACGACTTTGGCCTGAGCGCCTGATAGACGCGGCGGCGCCGGTCGTTCACACGCAAACTCCTGCGGGCGCGCGAGCGCTTCGACGATGGAACGCCCGAGGTAGGCCTCACCGTGCCGAGTCGTGGCAATCGCCTGCCAAAGCTCGTGCATCGACTCCGCCTTGCCGAGCATGCTCACGGCGCCGTCCGACACAATGGCGCGAAGGATCGCGGCATTCGTCAGCGTTGTCATCACCACGATGCGCAGCTGCGGCCAGTCGCAACGGATTCGCCGGACGAGATCGAGGCCGTCGTCGACGGCGCCCGAGCGCTCCGGCATGGCGAGATCGGTGACGAGCACATCGCAGGGTGTGTTCCGCAAGCGTTCGAGCAGCGAAACGGCATTCGTCGCTTCGTCGACGATGGTGACACCGGCATGCATTTTTAAAGTCGCACGGATGCCAAGCAGAACGAAGGGATGATCGTCCGCCAGGATAATTCGAAGGTTCACCAGGATTTTCTCTCGTTTGTTGTAGGATTATTTTCAAATGCGCAGAAAAAATCTGACACACTTTACCTATTCTTTGACGGCCCCTTGACGACGCTTCGCGTGTCAAGGCGGCCATAAAATCACCACTACAACTCCACGAAAATCGGAGCGCTCCGAATCCTGTAGAAAAACCAATTACCAATGCGGATTTATCAAAGAAGAAAAGAATAACTACGCAAAATGAATATTTTTTACTTTCACAACGGAACCCATTCCGGCCGGAATTCGACGGTGCAACCACTCATCGCAGGCGTGTCCACACGCCGCCCAACGGCATGACAAAAAGCGCGGCAGCCGCCCCGCGGCAACCGCCTTATTACCGAGCGGCGCCGCGCCTCGTCAGATTGCGTCGCAGGCGCGCGGTGCCCTCGCCTTGCTTTCACGCGCCGCGCGCGGAAATACCGGGAACGCGATCAATGCGCACACGCTGGCTACTGCCCACACTATCGGCCACGAACCTATCGTCAACAGCAGCGGTATTACCAGCGGCGTCACGAACAGCGTGAGAAAGACACACGTGTTGCCGATCGCCAGCGCCGTGCCGGCGCGGTTCGTCCCTGCCAGCGTGGCGAGTTCCGTAAAGGCCACGCCGTGCCATGCCGACGCGCTCACACCGCCCAGCACGACCATCAGCGCGAATACCGCTGTCAGCGTCGCGTGATGCATGCCGGCGAGGCCGGTCAGTAACGCGAGCGAGGCGAACAACACCGCCGTCAGCAAACTGCAGGCGCGCATGTAGTTCCGCCGATTGCCGCGCCGGTCGGTCCACGCGCCACTCCAGACCCGCGCGATCGCGGCGCCCGTTTGCACCGCAGCCATCGTCACGCTGATCGCCATGACGCCGGCGCGGCTGAAATCGTGAAGAAACACCGTCCCGAACGTCACGACGGCGAGTTGCGGCACGCACAGCGCTCCAGCGCCGAGCGCCACGCGCCAGATGCCGATGTCGCGCAACGGCGAGACGCTGCTGCGCATGCCATTCGCCGCCGTGTCACGGACTTCGCGTGCGCCTTCCGAATCGGTATGAGCAGGTTCATGCAGCCAGCGCCATGCGAACCCCGCCGTGATCGCACAGCCGAGCGCCAGCACGGTATATGCGCTCGCAAAGCCATAACGCGACGCGAGCACCGGCAACAGCAGTGCGCCGAGGCCGCCGCCCGCAGGCACCGCGGTCTGGCGAATACTCATGGCAAGGCCGCGCTCGCCTTCGCGAAACCAGGCCATCACTGCGCGGCCGCTCGAACCGTTGACGCTGCCGCCGAACAGTCCCACCAGCAACAGGCCAAGCGCGAGCGTGCTCACGCCCGGTATGTGCGTACCGGACGGCACGACGAACAACGCGAGGCCGGCGAGCGCGGCAGCGGTCGAAAGCAGTCCGAGCAACAGGACACGCCGGTCGCCCCAGCGATCGGTCAGCAGTCCCCATGGCAACTCGCTGACCGCGATGCCGAGGCCCAACATGCCGAGCACGAGACCCAGACCGTCGTTGCCCAGGTGATAGCCCGAGCGCAAGAAAACCGCCGTCGTCGGAATTCCCGAAAATGCCGCGGAAAAGCTCGCGTTCGCAGCGAAACCGACCCCGAGCACCTTCCACCTGTGGCTTGCCGAACGCCTGCCGGATAGACCTACGGCTGCCATTGATTCGTTTCCCATTCCACCCTCCGCAAAGAATCTGGAGGTATGCTACGGCTGGGCTTTCTATCGGAAAAACCGGAATTTCAGATGACTTCCATCGGATATACCGAATCATGAGCCAGCGTGGCTTCGACCTGACCCAGTTGCGAACCTTCGTCGCCGTCGCCGAATCGGGCAGTGTCTCGGCGGGCGCGGAGCGCGTATTCCTGTCGCAGTCTTCCGTTAGCGAGCAGTTGAAGAAACTGGAGGAACGCGCCGGCCAGCCGCTCTTCATACGCAGCAAGCAAGGCGTCAGCGCCACGCCGGCCGGCAGCCGCCTGCTCGACCACGCGCGGCGCATCATCGCCATGAGCGAAGCCGCGTTCGACGATCTCCAAGGCCGCTCGCTGGACGGCGAGTTGCGCATCGCCATCACGGACTACTACCGTCCGCACGACATCGCGCGCATTCTCAAGACGTTTTCGGAACAGCATCCGCGCCTGAAGCTGCACGTCACCGTGTTGCCGAGTGCGGTGATCGACAGCTATGCAGGCGACGATGCGTCGTTCGACATTGGTCTCTCGCTGCGGCTCGTCACGGATAACTCGCGCGCCACCGGCCGGCGCAACGCTGCGCCGAGCACGGTTGTGCGGCGCGAAAAACTGCTCTGGGTGAGCGCGGCGGATTCAGGTCCGCGGACGGCCACGCCCTATTCGCTCGTGTTGCTGCCGTCGAGTTGCCAGTTGCAGCGTTTCGTCGTGAAGTTGCTCGACGAACACAAAGTGCCCTACGTGGTGTCGCACTCCGCCTCCGGCGTGGCCGGCTTGCAACTCGCACTGAAGGCGGGACTCGGCATTTCCTGCCTGAACGAATCGTCGGTCGGCGGCGGCGTCGTGGCCTGCCCGGCGAGCGTCGGCTTGCCCGCGCTGCCTGCCGTGGAGTTTCATCTGTTGCCCGGACGAATCGGCGAAAGCGAACGCGTGAGCAATGCGCGCACGGCCTTGCTGCGGCTCTTCAGTTGACCACGCGCGCAGGGGGTCCAAGGCGTGTCGCTAAAGCACGTGTTCCATCATCAAACAATCACATTCGCGCGATAACGTCGAAGCACGCGGCGATTTGCAATGAAACGTTGAAAGCCCCCTGGTCGACGCCTATCATGAACAGGTGTTTGGTCAAATTAGCTTTTGTTTGCTATTGACGCGCCGAATGAATTCCTGCAACCTCGTACACGCTGCTGAACGTTTCAAGCGTTAATTCCCGCAGCCCGAAAGCCGCCACCCACTGGCGCATTCAGGCAGATCGTTGTTTTAAAAAGCAATCGCATCGCCGTAGCAAATCAACACTCGCCATTCAGAATAAGTCCGTTTTCGATTTGCTGTTTTCGCACTCGTTATACAAAAACAACTGACGGAGTTGCCACACACCGTCCGTGGATTCAGGAGCCAATCCGCGAGCGAATGCGCGAGAAATAATCGAGAAGAAAGAACGTTCCCAATAGAGGCCTGGCGTGCATCGTAGAACTATCGGATCGTCTGTTCTGTTAGTGCTTTACGTCATGTGGAGCGGCGTGGCGCTCGCCGCCACCGACGCGTCCAGCGCCATGCCCTCGGCCATGGACGAACGCGTGCGCGCCTGCACCTCCTGTCACGGCGTGCAGGGCCAAGGCCTGAACAACGATTACTTTCCGCGCATTGCCGGCAAGCCGGCCGAGTATCTGTTCAACCAGTTGACCGCGTTTCGCGACGGCGGCCGCACATATCCGCCAATGGGCTATCTGCTCGCCTTCCTGCCCGACGACTACCTGCGCAAGATCAGCCAGTATTTCGCCGATCTGCAACCGCCCTACCCCAACGCCGATCAAAGCGCCGTCGCGCCGTCAGTGCTCGCCGCCGGACAGCGCCTCGTCACCCAGGGCGACCCTACCCGCAAGATACCGGCGTGCATTGCGTGCCACGGTGCGCGCATGACCGGGACGCAGCCGGGCATTCCTGGTCTGCTCGGTTTGCACGCGAGCTATATCGCCGGACAAATGGGTACCTGGCGCTCGGGCACGCGGCACGCGCTCGCGCCGGACTGCATGCATTCGATCGCGGTCAAGCTCAGCGACAAGGACATTACCGCGGTATCGAGCTGGCTCGCGCGCCAGCCGCGTCCGGCCGATCCGCGGCCCGCACCGGCGTCCGGCGAGCGGCTGCCTCTCGCATGCGGGAGCCAACCGCAATGAAGCCGACACTTCGCTCTCCGGGCTCGTTCCGCGCGCTGCGCACCGCGCTGCTCACCACTGTGCTCGCCATGACGAAGGGCCGACGCGCGCATGCGCCGTTCGCGTCAGGTCTCTTGGCCGCCGGCCTGATCCTCACGGGCAGCGCCGCGCTTCTGCACGTATCGCACACGCCCCTCATCGCCGAAGCACGCGCCGCCGACACCGCGACAACGTCCGCACCGGGCGGGGCCGCCGACACGCGCCCCGACATCGTCAAACGCGGCGAGTATCTGGCGCGCGCGGGCGACTGCGTGGCCTGCCACACCGCGCCGCGCGGCAAACTGTTCGCGGGCGGCCTTGCCATGGAAACGCCGTTCGGCACGCTGTATTCGCCAAACATCACGCCGGACGCGCAATACGGCATCGGCACCTGGAGTCAGGACGCGTTCTTCAAGATGATGCGCACCGGCCGCACGCCGGACGGCACGCTGATTTATCCAGCAATGCCGATCGCTCAATACACCAAGGTCACGCGCGAGGACTCGGACGCGATCTTCGCCTATCTGCGGACCGTCACGCCGGTGCGTGAGCCGAATCACAAACACACGCTGCGCTTCCCGTTCAATCAGCGCAACCTGCTGTACGGCTGGCGCACGCTGTATTTCCGCGAAGGCGAATTCCAGCCCGATCCGACCAAATCGGTCGAATGGAACCGCGGCGCGTATCTGGTCGAAGGGCTCGGGCACTGCACGATGTGCCACACCAAGATCAACATGCTCGGCGGCTCGTCGCAGAGCGAACAGTTCGCGGGCGGCCTGATTCCCGTACAGAACTGGTACGCGCCTTCGCTGACCTCGGACAAGGACGGCGGCCTCGGCGACTGGAGCACCAAAGACATCGTCGATCTGCTGCAAGCGGGCATTTCCGATCGCGGCGCGGTGTACGGCCCGATGGCCGAAGTCACGTACCACAGCCTCCAGTACATGACGGAAGACGATATCAAGGCGATGGCGGTTTATCTGAAATCCTTGCCCGACAAGAGCGGCCGCAAGACCGGTCCGTCGGCGCCGACCAACACCAACGTGTTCGCGCTCGGCGAAAAAATCTACGCCGACAAATGCGCGATCTGCCACGGCGAAAAGGGCGAAGGCAAGCTGCAACACTATCCGCCGCTCGCCGGCAACCAGTCGATCGAAATGGACTCTTCGGTCAATCCGATTCGCATCGTGCTCAATGGCGGTTTCCCGCCGGGCACGATGCGCAATCCTGAACCGTACGGCATGCCGCCTTTCGGTCAGGAACTGAACGACACCGACGCCGCCGCCGTGGTCACCTATATCCGCACGGCGTGGGGCAATCACGGTCAGCCCGTGACGTCCCGCGACGTCAACGCGTTGCGCAATGCGCCGTTGCACTGAACCGCCGCACTGGAGAGCCTTCAGATGGAAGCAAACGAAACCGGTAGCGCGGCCCCGCCGACGGACGAAGAAGTGGAACGCGTCGTCGCGGCCGGCCCGCATGGCGCGATCGCTCTCGCCGGCGTCGCCACGCTGATCGTCATGGCGATCTGGTTCGGCTTCTACTTTCTCGTGTTTCTGCCGCGCGGCGTGGTTCACTGATCATGTCGACCGATTCCAACCACCAATCGGGCGGCCACGCGGTCGCCTTGCGCGCCGAGCGCCGCTGGGCCATTTTCGCCGTCGCGCTGATCGTTCTGATGCTGGTCGTGATCGTGTATTCGGGACTGCATTGGGCGATGATGCCGCCCTCGCGCGTCGAAACGATCGATCCATCACGCCTGCAACTGTCCGGCGAATTCGTCGAAGACAATCTGGGCAGTGCGGTCGAGCCGGACGGCTCGGTGGTCGTGCGCTTCATCGCGCAGCAATACTCGTTCACGCCGCAATGTCTGCTGGTGCCCGCCGACACGCCGATCACGATCCGCACCACCAGCGCCGATGTCGTACACGGCCTGCTCGTCACCGACACCAACATCAACACGATGGTCGTGCCCGGCTACGTCGCCACGCTGAACACGCGCTTCGACGCGCCTGCCGATCACACCATGCCGTGCCACGAGTTCTGCGGCTTCGGGCATCAGACCATGTGGGCCCACGTGAAAGTCATCGACAAAGCCACCTTCTTCGAGCAGGCCCGACAATCACGGAGGCTGAGCTGTGTTTCACGCTAAGCGACTCGTTCTCGCGCATTTCTGGCTCGCCTTCATTGCGTTTCTGATCGCGCTGCTGCTCGGCGCCTGGCAGATGCTGGTGCGCAGCCCGCTGGTGCCGTGGGTCGGCGACCCCGAGCTTTACTATCGTTCGGTAACCGCGCACGGCTCCGTGATGGCTTATGTGCTGCCCACGCTGGTGTCGATGGGTTTCGGCTACGCGATCGTCGAACTCGCGCTCGCGCAGCGCCTCGTCGGTCTCAAATGGGCGTGGGCCGCCTTCATCATACTGGCAATCGGCGCGGTGATGGCAATGGTGCCCGTGGCGCTCGGCCAGGCCTCGGTGCTCTACACCTTCTATCCACCGATGATCGGCAGTCCCTTCTATTACCTCGGCGTGGTGCTGGTGGTGGTCGGCTCGTGGATCTGGGTCGCGCTGATGCATGTGAACCTGCGCATCTGGAAGCGCGCCAATCCGGGCAAGCCGGTGCCGCTCGCCATGTTCGCCAACGTGGCGGGCGCGTATCTGTGGGCCTGGACCGCTGTCGGCGCGGCGCTGGAAATCCTGTTCCAGATCCTGCCGGTCGCATTCGGCCTGACCAACACGATCGACGCCGGCCTCTCGCGCATCCTGTTCTCGTGGACGCTGCACGCGATCGTCTACTTCTGGCTGATTCCCGCTTATATCGCTTACTACACGCTGGTGCCGCGCGCGATCGGCGGACGGCTCTATAGCGATTCGATGGCGCGCGTGTCGTTCATCCTGTTCCTCGTCTTCGCGATGCCGATCGGCATTCACCACCTGTTCGCCGATCCGCAGGTCGGCTCCGGCTTCAAGTTCCTGCATGCCGTCTTCACCGGCATGGTGTCGGTGCCGACGCTGCTGACGGTGTTCACGATCTGCGCGTCCGTCGAAATCGCCGGCCGACTGCGCGGCGGCAAGGGCGCCTTCGGCTGGATAGGCGCACTGCCCTGGCAAAACCCGATGATGCTCGTAATCGCGTTCTCGTTCGTGATGCTCGGACTCGGCGGAGCGGGCGGGCTGATCAACATGAGCTACCAGCTGAACTCGACCGTGCACAACACGCAGTGGGTGACCGGCCACTTCCATCTGATCTTCGGCGGCGCGATCGTCATCATGTACTTCGCGATCGCCTATGAACTGTGGCCGCAACTGACCGGCCGGGCCCTCGCGTCGGTCAAGCTGGTGCGTACGCAACTGTGGCTGTGGTTCATCGGCATGATGGTCGTGACGCTGCCGTGGCATTACGTCGGCCTGCTCGGTGCGCCGCGCCGCATGGCCTACTACGACTACAACACGCCGGGCATGCAGTCGCAGGCGTTCTGGGTCGGCATGTCGGCGGTGGGCGGATTGATCCTCGTGGCGTCCGGCGTGCTGTTCATCTACATCCTCGCCAAGTCGCAATTCGGCCCGGTGGTGCAGCAGCAGAGCTTCCGCTTCGCGAGCGCGGCACAGCCGGTGGAGCGCGTGCCGGCCGCACTCAACAGCTTCGGTTTGTGGGTGGCGTTGATGATCGGCCTCACGGTCGTCAACTACAGTGTGCCGATCGTGCAGTTGCTCAGATTGCCGCAGACGTCCGTGCCGGCAGTCGTCGTCGGAGCGCAGCGATGAACCAGGAACGCGTCTTCAGCTTGCGCAACCCGTGGTTCACGGTGAGCGTGGGCGGCACGCTTGCGATTGCCGTCGTGTCGATACTGATCGGCTTTATCTGGCTGCCTTCGGCGAGCAACGCCTTCGGCGACCGCGGCTTATGGGCGACGATCTGCAGCGCCGCGGGCGCGCCGTCGAGCTGGTACGGCGGCGCCAATCTCACCGGGCCGGCGCCGAGCGAAGTGGTGGTCTTGCCGCCTTTGCGGCGCGCGCGAGCCGACGCGAATTCGATCGGCCGCGGCGCGACGATCGCGACGCAAAATTGCTCGATGTGTCACGGCGTGCTGGGCACGGTGCAGGTGACGGCGCCCGCGCTGGCCGGGCAATATGCCGACGTGATCTATAAAGAATTGCGCGACTACCAGAACGGCGTGCGCCAGAACGCGATCATGCAACCCATCATCGCCGCGCGCAGCGACCAGGATCTGCACGATCTGGCGGCTTATTACGCATCGCTGCCGCGGGCACCGGCAGCGCAGACACTGCCCACCGGGGTGGAACCGGACGCGAATGCCGTGAAGCTGGCCATGCAGGGCGATCCGCAGCGCAATATCGCGCCTTGCGCGGCATGCCACGGGCAGCTCGATCGCAAGGGCGCGGCGCCGTGGCTGGGCGGACAGTCGTCGATCTATCTGGCGGCGCAGTTACGCGCCTTTGCTTCCGGCGCAAGACACAACGACATCAACGAACAGATGCGCAACGTCGCACGGCAGATGACGCCCGCCGAGATCGACAGTGTGGCGAAATACTATGCGGCCATGCAGTAGCGGACGCTTTGCGCGTGCCGCGCGACTCGTCCCAACGACTCGACACGCCGTCTCGCAACACAACCGCCGATCTCAAGCCGTTGCGAACTCGCCTGCATGCGTGGTTCCCGGCGCGGCGACCGAACCGCCGCGCCGTCCGCCATGCGCGGACGACGAACCTGCGCCGCTGCCGGTCTGAAACACCGACACGGCGGAAGTCAGTCGCCGCGCCTGCTCTTCCAGCGAACTCGCCGCCGCCGCGGCCTCTTCGACCAGCGCCGCATTTTGCTGAGTCACCTCGTCCATCTGCGCAACCGCGAGATTGACCTGATCGATGCCGGTGCTCTGCTCGGTCGCGGCCGCCGCGATTTCACCCATGATCGAACTCACGCGCGCGATCGCGTCGACGATCTCGGTCATCGTCGAGCCCGAGCGTTGTACCAGCTGCGAACCGGCCTGCACACGCGCCGTCGATTCGTCGATCAAACCCTTGATCTCCTTCGCCGCTGCCGCGCTGCGCTGCGCGAGCGAGCGCACTTCGCTCGCCACCACCGCGAAGCCGCGTCCCTGCTCGCCGGCGCGCGCGGCTTCGACTGCCGCATTCAGCGCGAGAATATTGGTCTGAAACGCGATCCCTTCGATCACGCCGACAATGTCGGCAATGCGCCGCGAATCGTCAACGATGCCGTGCATCGTGCCCACCACCTGCTCCGTCAGATCGCCGCCTTGCGCGGCCAGACTGGATGCACCCTGCGCGAGCGAGCTGGCCTGCTTCGCGTTGTCGGCCGTCTGCTTGACCGTCGAGGTGAGCTGTTCGATGCTCGCCGCTGTTTCTTCGAGCGACGCGGCCTGCTCTTCGGTACGTTGCGACAGATCGGTATTGCCCGCGGCAATCTCGCTCACGCCGGTGTCGATGGATTCCGTGCCTTGCCGCACCGAATTCACTGTCGCGATCAGCGATTCCTGCATCTTGCGCAGCGCGGCCGCGAGACGGCCCATTTCGTTATTGCTGGCCACGACGATCTGACCAGTCAGGTCGCCATTGGCAATGCGCTGAAACTGCGCGATGGTGGCGTCGACCGGACTGACGATCGCGCGCACCAGCACCGCGCGGCCGATCAACGAACCGAGCAGCGACACGACCATGCCGATCGCCACCGCAATACAGATCGCGTAGAACAGATCCTGCGCATCCTGATAGCGCTGCGCGCCGTGATCGATCTGCAACTGTTCGAGCGTGAGCATGGCCTTTTCATAGGCGCTGTAGAGCGACGGCAGCTTGTGCGCCTGCAATTGCTGGAAGGTGGTCTTGTCGCCGGACTTGAGCGCGGCGAGCGCCGGATCGACGCCTTCGTGCAGGAAGGTATCGCGCTTGTCCTGCATGTCCTTGATGAGGCGCTGTTCGTCGGCGTCCGTGCTCGCGCGGCTCACATAGTGGGCAAGACGGTCGTTCGATCCTTTCTGGTACTGATCGAAACGCTTGAGCACGGCGTTCGCGCCGTCCTGATCGTTGAGATCGACGAGCGAGGCATACGTCGCCAGCGCGAGACGCAGGCGCAACAGCTGTCCGGCGCTGCCTTCGAGGTCGGCGACTGCCGGCGTGTCCACGGTGTACATCTGC
Source organism: Paraburkholderia sp. RL17-383-BIF-A (assembly GCF_046028015.1). Classification (NCBI taxonomy): domain Bacteria; kingdom Pseudomonadati; phylum Pseudomonadota; class Betaproteobacteria; order Burkholderiales; family Burkholderiaceae; genus Paraburkholderia; species Paraburkholderia sp. RL17-383-BIF-A. Next base: position 29,711 of record NZ_JARESR010000036.1, read on the forward strand.
TGCAGCGAGGCGTTGCTCGAGCGCAGCGACAGCAGGCCGGCGGCGGCGCCGACCAGTAACACGATGCCGAAAAATCCGATCATCATGGTCAGACAGGTGCGAATCGACAGATTTTTCAACATCGGGCGTGTCTCCGTTGGGCTGCCTGACCGGATGTTCATCAAAAATCTCGGCCACGCGCGCTGCGCCCAAGCTCACTCGGCCAGGTCCGCAACTATTGTCTTGATTTAAGCGAATGCCACATGTAAGGACTACGGCGCGATCAGCAAAAACTTGATAGTCGATGCCCACGCCGTTGTGTTACATCAAAATTCAAGCGGATGAGGCCGGTGATACGCGCCGATCGTTGCGGGACTACCCGGGTTTTCGGCGGGCGGCGGTTGATGGAAAGTGGCAAGGGTGCGTCTACGGAGCATGCGTATGTCCGAAGTCGGTTCGACCGTGGTGATTTTCGCTCTCTTGCTGATCGCGACCGGCGTGGGCGTGTGGGTGCGGCCGCTGTTGCCTGAAGAGCACAAGGCGCATGAAACGGTGCAGTTGATCCAGCTGGTGATCGGCATGCTGGTGACGTTCGCCGCGCTGGTACTCGGCTTGATGACGGCATCCGCGAAGTCCAGCTTCGACACGGCTTCCAATGATTTGCGCGCCTACGCAGCCGATCTGATCGAGTTCGACACGACCTTGCGCCAATACGGCGCGGATACCGATCCTGCCCGGCACCTGTTGCGCCAGTACACGGCGGCGGCGATTGCCTCGACGTGGCCCGGCGAAACCCCGCCCACCGGCGAATATCCCAAAGACATCGGATCGCAGGACAACTCGCAGAAACTGGAGAACGTGCGGCTCGGCGATATGCTGACCGCCGTGGGCAGGGAGTTACGGCAACTGCGGACCCACGATCCATTACAGCAACGCGCGCTCGACGACGGATTGGTGCAATACCGGCGCGTGGTGGACGCGCGGTGGAAGATCATCGAGGAAGCGCACAGCTCGATTTCCCAGCCGTTCCTCAAGACACTGACCTTCTGGCTGGCCGTGATCTTTCTGAGTTTCGGCCTGATCGCGCCGCGCAACGCGCTGGCGCTGGTCACGATTTTGCTCGGCGCGGTGTCGATTGCTTCCGCGATCTATGTGATCGTCGACCTGGATACGCCGTTTACGGGGCCGATTGTCATCTCCAGTGTGCCCATGAGGGACGCGTTGGACCATTTGCGCCGGTAAGCATGGCTTGCCTTGCCGCCGGGCCGAACCGGCGCACCATCACCGCGTGAGCGTGTCGAATTCAGCAATCCTCTTCGCCCGCTCGATGACCGGCCGGTCGACCAGTTTGCCGTCCACCGCGAACGCGCCTTCCGGATGCTCGCGACACGCCGCGAGAACACGCGCCGCCCAACGCCGCTCGTCCTCGCTGGGCGCGAAACCACTGTTGACCGGATCCACCTGCCGCGGGTGTATGCACAGCTTGCCGCCGAAGCCGAAGCGCCGCGCGGCGGCCACGTGCTCCGTCAGGCGGGCGAGATCGTCGAGCTCCAGCGTCACGCCATCGACCGGCGCGGCGAGGCCCGCATAGCGCGATTCGATCACCATCTGCGAGCGTACGTAATTCAGTTCGACGCCGAGTCCTTCAATGCCGGCATCGCCGCAAAAATCCACGGTGCCGAACGCAAGCCGCGTGACCGACGGCACGGCGGCGATTTCCCGCATCGCCACCACACCCGCGACGGTTTCGATGAGCGCCACGATGCGCATCGCCGCCGGCAGCCGCGCGGCGACGTCGGCGAGTTGCTGCGCGCTGTCCGACTTAGGCAGCATCAACGTGGCAATGCCGGAGGCCCGCACCATCTCCACATCGGCGACATGCCACGGTGTGCCCACCGCGTTGACGCGGACGATGAGCCGCGCGGGATCCGCAGTCGACAGCCAGCGTTGCAGGCCATCGCGCGCGGCGAGCTTCGCCGCCGGCGCAACCGCGTCTTCGAGATCGATCACCACCGCGTCGGCGCCCGTGTCGAGCGCCTTGCTGAAGCGCTCGGGCCGGTCGCCCGGTACAAACAGATAGCTGCGTGCGTCCATCCTGCTCTCCTGAACCGCACGCCGCGATGCTGCTAGTTGGCGTGCCAGTCGCGTTGAAATGTTTCGGAATAACTGTAGCGGTCCGCCGGATGCACGCTGATAGTCAGCTCGACCACCTGCGCACGCCGGTTCAGATAACGGCGGCACAACCACAGCGCGGGCGAACGCGGCTTCGCGTTCAAACGTTGCGCCAACGCCGCCGGCAGCGCGACCGCGCGGATTTCCTGCTGCACTTCGGCGATCTGCTCGCCGAACTGCTTTTCGATCAGCGTGTAGATCGGCACATGCGTACGGCCGCTCAGGCCTGTCAACGAGCGGAACGCCGGATGGATATACACCTGCGTGTGACAGATCGGCTCGACACTGTCCGGTGAACGGCGAATGCCCTCGGCCAGCAACCAGGTCTCACCCGGCTTCGCGCTGAGCCGCTCGAGCAGTTCGGCGTCGTCGATCTCGACGGTTTGCGTCGACTCGATCTCCAGCTCCGTGTCCGACGTGTAGCGGTGCAGGTCGCTCAGGCGCTCCATCACCTGCCGGTACGCGGTCTCGCTTTGTATGGCTTTCACGCGGGTGCCGATGCCGGGCCGCCGGTCCACCAGACCGCGCTGCTCCAGTTGCTTGATCGCCTGGCGCACCGTGAAGCGGCTCGCGCCGAACTGCTCGCAGAGCTCGAACTCGGTCGGCAGCAACGTGCCGATGGGAAACTGTCCGCCCTGAATCTCGTTCAGGAGCGTCTGTGCCAGTTGCATGTAGCGCGGCTGTTGCCCGAGGACTGTCGTGGCCATCTCGATGTGCAAAAAAGTGAAAGAGCGGACGGTTGCCCGCCCGGCCTTATTGCACCACACCCGCCTCTCTCAGCAAAGCTATCCTTTCCGGACCATAGCCCAGCTCGTCGAGCAGACGCTGCGTGTCCTGCCCGAGGTCCGGCGCCGCGCGCGTCGGCAGCGGCTCGTCGATCCGCACCGGCGCGGCCACGCCACGCACCGTGCCGAAGCGAGGATGTTCGGCGTTCACCACGCATTCGCGCTCGGCAACGAACGGATTCTCCAACGCCTCCTTGACGTCGAACACCGGCGCCGCCGGCACGCGGCCGCCGAAGCGTTCGAGCCATGTTGCCGTGGTCGCGCCCGATAACACCGCGTCGAGTTCGGTCTGCACCAGCTCGCGATTCGCGAGGCGCGCCTGAAAGTTGCAAAAGCGCGGATCGGTCACCCACGACGGTTTATCGAGCACTTCGGCGAGCACGCCCCAGAACTTTTCCTTGTTGCACATCAGGAAAATCCAGCCGTCCTGGGTCTTGTACAACTGGCTCGGCGTGAGCGACGGATGCGACGAGCGATTCTCGCGCCCCGTCACCACGCCGCCGTTCAGATACCACGTCGCGACATACGCGAGGTTGTGCAGCGCGACGTCGAAGAGACTCACGTCGATGTCGCGGCCCTTGCCCGATGTCTTCGCATCGACGAGACCGGCGAGCAGCGCCATCGCCGCGGTCGTGCCGGTCATCAGGTCGATGATCGACAAGCCGAAGCGCGCCGGCGGACTATCGGGCTCGCCCGTGACCGACAGATAGCCGGCCTCGGCCTGCATCAGATAGTCGTAGCCCGGCCATGCCGCGCGGCTGCCGGTGCGACCGTACGCGGACAGATGCCCGCACACGATCTTCGGATTCGCCTCGCGAAGTTGCTCATAGGTGAGTCCGAGCTTCGCCGGCAGATCGCCGCGCAGATTGTTGAACACCGCATCGCTCTTCGCGACGAGGTCCAGCAGCACCGCGCGCGCTTCGGGCTTTTTCAGATCGAGCGTCAGGCTGCATTTGTTGCGATTGAACGCTTCGAAAAAGTGGCTATCGCCGTCGCCGAAAAAATACGGGCCCACCGCGCGGCCGACGTCGCCGCCATTGGTCGGATGCTCGATCTTGATGATCTCCGCGCCGAGGTCCGCGAGATGCTGGGTCGCGAACGGCCCGGCGCCGTATTGTTCGATGGCGAGGACGCGCACGCCGCAAAGAGGCAGACTCATACCGGACTCCTTTCGATCAGCTGCTTCGCGATAATGATGCGTTGCATCTCGTTGGTGCCTTCGCCGATGGTGAGGAGCGGCGCATCGCGATACAGTCGCTCGACGTTGTACTCCTTCGAATAGCCGTACGCGCCGTGAATGCGCATGGCCTCGATGCTGTTTTCCAGCGCGGCTTCGGTGGCGAAGTATTTCGCCATGCCCGCCTCCATGTCGCAACGCTCGCCGCGGTCGTACTTCTGCGCGGCGGCGTCGACAAGGAGGCGCCCCGCTTCGACGCGTGTCGCCATCTCGCCGAGTTTCAACTGGATCGCCTGATGCTCGCAGATCGGCTTGCCGAAGGTCTTGCGCTGCTGCGAGTAGCTGACGGATTCATCGAGCGCGGCTTGCGCGACGCCGACGCCGCGCGCCGCGACATTGATACGGCCGAGTTCCAGGCCGCCGAGTATCTGCTGCAGGCCCTTGCCTTCCACGCCGCCGATCAACGCATCCACGGAAACGTGATAATCGTTGAACGACAGCTCGCAGGTATCGATACCTTTGTAGCCGAGCTTTTCGAGTTGGCGGCTGACTTCGAATCCTGGACCTTTCTGCACCAGCAACAAACTCATCCCACGATGCCGCGGCTCTGCCGTCGTATCCGTCTTTACCAGCAGCGCCAGCGTATTGCCGTGCTTGCTGTTGGTGATCCACGTCTTGTTGCCGTTCACGATGTATTCGTCGCCGGCGCGTTTGGCGGTCGTGCGTATCGCCTGCAGATCCGTGCCGCAATCGGGCTCGGTCAGGCCGATGCCGCCGCGCCACTCGCCGGTGGCGAACTTCGGCAGATACTTGTTCTTCTGCTCGGGCGTGCCGTTGCGTTGCACCAGCATCGCGAGAATCAGATGCGAATTGATGATGCCGCTCACCGACATCCAGACCCGCGAGATGCGCGCGATGATCTGCGCGTAGGTCCGTGTTGACAGGCCCAGCCCGCCATACTCAGGATCGATGATGCAGCCGAACAGGCCCATCTCTTTCATCTTCTCGACGATCTCCGCCGGGTAGATATCGTCGTGATCGAACTTGTGGACGTAGGGCCGCACCTCGGTGTCGAGAAAGCGGTCCAGCATGTCGAGAATCAGTTGATCGTTTTCCAGCGTGTCGAGTTCAGTGGCGGTCATGATGACGTCCTTAAGATGCGGTGTGTCCAGCAAGCGTGTCGGCGAGCGCGCGGGCCGGCTGTTCGTCGAGTTGCAAGACGGCGTGGGCGACCTGTTCGGCCGCACTGCGGGAAATGCTGCGCTGCGCGTTCGCGTAGAACTTGGCGACGATGTCGTCGTTGCTGACGGGACGGTCCGCGCAACCGCGATTGATCGCCTCGCGATGCGCGATACGCGAACCGTCGCTGCGCTCCACCACGACTTCGCCGGTGTAGTGGCGCGGGAAGGTCGTGTCGGGATCGATTTCGTAATCGACTTTTTTGGCGAGCGCCAAAACCGCTGGATCGGCGAGCGCGGCCGGTTCGAGTTCGTCGAGCGTGAAGCGGCCTTTGAGCAACGCCGTGGCGACGATGTACGGCACGCTGAATTGCGCGTCGTAGGCGGTGACCGGCTTGCGCTTCGCCTCGACCGGTTCGCAGACGATTTCCACCGTGCCGCGCGGCACTTTCGCGACCACGCGTTTGATCGAGTCGAGCTTGTCTGCCGAGAAGCGATGCTCACGATGCAACGCGATCGCCGCGTCGGCGACTGCATGCGTGAAGTGACACGCGGGCAGCGGCTTGATCGCCACTTCGTCGATCTGCCATGAACTGCCCAGGCCTTCGGTGGCGAGTTCGCGGTCGGCCGCGTCGAGTGGTTTGCCGAGGTGGCTCGCGTAGAGCCCGAAGCGTCCTTCGTAGGCCAAACGTGGACCCGTGAAGCCGTGTTTGGCGAGCGTCGCGGCGGTGATCGCCGAGGCAGCCGCGAAACCCGGATGAGCGCGCTTGGTCCACGCGCCGTCTTCGAGAAATTCGAGGCTGCCGGCCGCCATTGAAAGCACGATGCCTTGCGCATGCGCCACGCGAGCCTCGTCCAGTTGCAGCAGACGCGCTGCGGCAACCGCGCAGCCGAACGCGCCCACCAGGCCCGTCGGATGAAAACCGGCGTCGTGGAATCCGCCCTTGGCCGCCGACGCTACGCGCGTCGACACTTCCATTGCGACGATATACGCGGTCAACAGATCGGCACCGCTTGCGCCGTCGTGATCGGCGAGTGCGAGCACGCAGGGCAACGCGCTGGTGGTCGAGTGAATGACGCCGCGCGAATGCGTGTCGTCGAAGTCGAGACCGTGAATCAGCACGCCGTTCATCGTCGCGGCGTCGCGCAGGCCAAGACGCCGGCCGTAGCCGATCACTGGCGAAGCGCCGTTGCCGAGTTCGGAGAAGGCGGCGAGCGCAACATCCGCATACGGATAACCACGTGACGCGAATGCAATGCCAACGGCGTCGAGAATCAGATGCTTGGCGCGCGTCTGCACCGCACGCGGCACGTCGCGCAATTGCAGGCCCAGACCGAAGCGCGCGTACTGATCGGACAGCGTGACAGAGGTATCGAGTGAAGTCATGGAGGATTAACCTTGCTGGGTAGCGGGTATCGGATCGGAATCGGTGTCGAGGCTCGGCGAGATCCGCTCAAGCGCGTGCTGATTGGTTTCGACACGCAGCAGCAGAATGCCGAGCACCAACAGCCCGAGCACGCTACTCACCATGGCCAGCACGCCGGACACACCGAACGAGTTGTAGAGCACCACCGCGAGATACGGCGTGGTCATCGAAGCAGCGCGGCCGCAGACGCCCGCCGTGCCGGTACCGCGCAGACGCAGTTCGGTCGGAAAGAGTTCAGGGATGTAGGCGAACAAGCCGAGCGTGGTGACCGTGTAGATACAGGTGACCAGCACGAAGCCCACACTGCTGATCGCCCAACCCGCATGCATGTTCGGATAGATGAAGCCGACCACGATCGTGGCGATCGCGAAGATCACCAGACCACGCGCGCGGCCCACACGATCCGCGCAGAGAAAGCCGATCAACGCGCCGCCGGGTGCGCCGAACGCCATGAGCGTCGTGAAGCCGAGCGATTGCACGATGGTGAGACCTTCCTTCACGAAGAAGGTCGGCAACCACGCAACAAAGCCGTACACCGAAATATTCACCGCGACCGCCGTGAGAATGGCGACCAGCGTTCGGCCGAGCATGGCGTGCGAGAACAGAGCGGAGAACGGTGCTTTCGGCACTTCGAGACTTTCGGTGCGCTCGACCGGCGGCAACGGGCCTTTCTGTCGCTGCACCTCGTTTTCGATGGCCGAAACGGTCGCCTCGGCTTCGTCGCTGCGGCCCACTGATTCGAGCCAGCGCGGCGACTCCGGCATACGGTGCCGCAGCACCCACACGATGATCGCGCCGACGCCGGCAATCCCGAACATATAGCGCCAACCCAGCAGCGGGATCACGACGTAGCCCACCGCCGTCGACACCAGCAATCCGGAATTGATAATGAGCGCGAGCAACGCGGTCCAGCGTCCGCGTGATGCCGGGGGGATGAATTCGCACAACGTGCCCGCCGCCACCACGAGTTCGGCGCCGAGGCCGATGCCCATGATCAACCGGAGCACGATCAGCCACATCATGTTCGGCACGAAGCACGCGGCGATCGACGCGATGCCGAAGATCAGCAGATTGGTCTGATACGACGAGCGGCGCCCGAAGCGGTCGCCGAGATAACCGGCCAGGCCTGCGCCGATCAGCATGCCGAAGAACGTCACCGAAATGAATAGCGCGTTCAGTTTCAGATCGGAGAAGCCCGCTTTCACCATCGCGCCGAGCGCACCGGCGGCGAGATAGATGTCGAAGGCGTCGAGAAAGGCGCCCGCGCTGATGAGGCCGAGAACCTTCCAGTGAAAGGACGCGATGGGCAGGCGATCGAGTCGCGCGCCCGAGTTGACGATACCGATAGCCACCTTTGTCTCCTTGGTGTGCATGCGGCCGCATTGACGCTTGCCGCTTCGTGGCGCCTGTTCGGGCGCCGCCGGAATCCGCGCGCGGGCTGCTCTTGCCGGCAGATGCGCGCAATGTGCTGCTGGTCGTTCTCAGACTGCCCGAGCGTTCAGTTCGCTCATGCGGCGATTGACGCGGGGCAACGCGTCGATCAATCGCCGACGCCGTGGCCGCGCGCCGGCACGAGCGCGCTGCGCACGAAGTCCATGATCGGTGTGCCGTCCTGCTTGAACGCGCGAGTTTGCACGGTGACGATGCCCTGCCCCGGACGCGACTTCGATTCGCGCTTCTCGAGCACTTCGGATTCCGCATAAATCGTGTCGCCGCAAAACACCGGACCGGTCAAACGGATTTCTTTCCAGCCGAGGTTGGCGATCGCCTTGCCGCTGACGTCGTTCACCGAGAGTCCCAGCACCACGGCAACCGTCAGACCGCTATTGACCAGCAGGCGGCCGAATTCGCTCTTGGCGGCGTAGGCGGCATCGCAATGCATCGGATGGAAATTCATCGTCAGCAGCGAGAAGTGGATGTTGTCGGCTTCCGTAATAGTGCGCCCGGGGCGGTGTTCGTAGATATCGCCGACCTGGAAATCTTCGAGGTAGCGCCCGTAATTGGCGCGTATGCGGTGTTTGACTGCGAGGTCTGATTCCATGCCTGTCTCCTGTTTCGAGTGACTTTATCTGCGTTTGTTACTTTGTCCGTACAAACTATGGACTGAGTATTGTCGGGGAAGGAGTGAATGTCAAGGCGACATTGAGGAAGATAAGGCTGAAGGGTGGGAAATGGGGCGCTGAGGCATGCCTGGCGTGGTGCCTAGGTTTATCCCTAGGGGTGTCCCAGACCGGCGCCCGACTATCGCACGCCGCCCCGAATCACGTCAGTCGATCCGTATCGACCGCCGCAACCACCCCTTCAACGCGTCTTTCGAACAATGGCTCGCACGCCAGCCGAGATGCGCGTCGGGCCGCACGCCCCACACCGTGCCGCTCGGGGCGCGAAACGCCGTCGCGAATTCATGTGCCGCATCCGTCAGCACGGTGATCCGCTCGTTGCGGGGCACATCGCATCCCGGCGCCACGATCAGCGCCGCGGACGCGAACTCGTCAGGCAGGGCAGCGAGCGCGGAGCAGCCCTCGACAAACGCGTCGTATTGCGCAGCGGGTGAATCGATATAGCCGAGCAAGACATGTCGGCCGCGGCCGACGTGGTCATGCAGGCGCTGCGCGTGGCCGACGTAGGTCTGCTGGAAGCCCCCCACTTCGGGAACCCGGTCGCCGGGCGCGGGCGACGCCGCGTCCATCCCGGGACACTCGTCGACGACGATTTGGCTGCCGCGATAGGTGACGAGCAACTGGGTTTCGCGCATAGCCGGTGTCACCGCCTCGCGAGCGAACACCGCATTGAGCGCCGCGCTGGTCGACTGAACGACGTCGACTCCGACGGGATGCCGTTCCGCCGAATAGCTCTCGAGCAATTCAGGCTGTGCGAGGCCTTTCGCCGCGAGCGACAGCTTCCACGCCAGATTGTGCGCATCCTGCAAGCCCGTATTCATACCCTGCCCGCCCACCGGCGGATGAATATGCGCCGCGTCGCCAGCAATGAAGACACTGCCCTGCGCATACGCGGGCACGATGCGATGGCTGACACGGTAGACCGACGACCAGCGCATCGACGAGAGGCGCGTGTCATCGGGCAAGGCCGGCAGCAGCAGCGCGCACATCGTATCGAAATCGGGTGAGGGGTTATCGGCGAACGCGGCCTTGTCTTCGGGCACGACGACCGAAAGCCGATAGCGTCGGTCCGAGCCGCGAACCGGCACTGCCGCGAGCGCCGTTTTCGGGCGGCCCTCAGCACTCCATTCGAAGCGATACATCGGCCCCCGGGGCAGATCCCACTCGACGTCGAGATCGGCGAGCGCAAATGTTTGCGGGTATTGTCCGCCTTCGAACGCAAAACCGAGCGTCGAGCGAACCTTGCTGTGCGCGCCATCGCAGCCCACGAGCCAACGGCAACGCAGGGTGTGCGTCTGCCCGTCGGAATCCGTGAGTTGCGCATGGACCGCGCCCTCGCGCTCTTCGAAGGCGGTCAACTCGACGCCGTATTCGACCCGTCCGCCATGCGCGGCGAGTGCGGCCTCGAGAAGACGTTCCGTTTCGAACTGCGCGAGCGACAACGAGCCGTAGGGCAGCCCTGCCGTCGGCATGTTCATGCTGCGTGCCGGGACCATGACGCCGTCCTGCCAGGTTTGAACGCCGGTCAGCCATATTCCGGACTCAATCGCGCGCCGGGCGATGCCGATGTCTTCGAATATCTCGATGGTGCGCGGCGTAATGCCGAGCGCCTTGCAATAGAAGATCCTGGTGGACATACGGTCGACGAGGCGCACCTCGACGCCGTCGCGTCGCAACTCCGTAGCGAGCAATAGACCGACCGGGCCGGCGCCGACGATCAGGACATCTGCGGCATCATCCGACATGTCAAATGCCCCCTCGGAAGATGAAAGGGAATCCGCGCTGTCACGCGGGGCTATCGATTCCACGGACAAAATGCATCACGGTGGCGTCTAAAAAATGTAGCCGCGATTTCGATCGCTTGCGCGTTTTTTTATGAATCAGCGTGCCATGCCAGTGTTCGTGCGCGCTGCCTGCCAGAGCCAAGAACAAAAAAACCCCACCAAAAGGCGGGGTTGATCTTTACACTTTCTGATTACGGGTGGTTAAAACGGAATATCGTCATCCATCTCGTCAAATCCGCCACCAGCCGGCGCGCTCGGACGGCTCGCGCCGCCGCCACCACCGCTGCCGCCACGCGCACCACCACCCGACACCGCACGGCCACCACCACCGCCGCCGCTTCGCTCCGACGGCTCACCGCGGCTATAACCGCCTTCGTCACCGCCGCCGCCCATCGAGCCGCCGCGGCCACCCAGCATTTGCATCTGCTCGGCGACGATTTCCGTCGAGTAACGGTCGGTGCCGTCTTGCGCCTGCCACTTACGGGTACGGATGCGCCCTTCCAGGTACACCGACGAGCCCTTCTTCAGATATTCGGACACGATTTCCGCGAGGCGGCCGAAGAACGAGACGCGGTGCCATTCGGTCGCTTCTTTCATTTCGCCGGACGCCTTGTCCTTGTACCGATCCGTCGTTGCAAGGCGGATGTTCGCCACTGCGTCGCCGCTCGGAAGATAACGGACTTCCGGATCGGCTCCGAGATTGCCGACGAGAATGACCTTGTTCACGGATGCCATGAGTTTCTCCTGTTGATTCCGTTACGGGCGGCGCGGCAATACACGGTTCGCGTTTCAGGGCCGGCAGGCCCGAGACCGGAACTGCGCCTCTGCCCGCCGCCGGGTGAGTTCTGGGTAAGTTCGGGATGCGCCGTATTACGCTTTGCGCGGCGGCTGTTTCATCTTTGCGGCGATTATAAGCCAGCAAAAGACGAGCCCCGAACAAGTGAAGAAGACGGCGCTCTGACCATCCGCCTTCAGCAACCAGCCGCCGACCACGCCACCCAGCGCAAGACCGATGGACTGGGTGGTGTTGTACACGCCGGCGGCCGCGCCCTTGCGGGTTCCGGGCGCCAGTTTCGACACCAGCGAAGGCTGCGAAGCTTCAAGAATATTGAAGCCGAGAAAGTACACAAAAAGGATCGCCGCCACACTCAGAATCGTATGCGGAGCGACGCCCAATAACAACTGTCCGATCAGGATAAGAGCGATCGCCGACAGCAGCACGATTTTCATTTTTCCGCGCTTTTCGGCGGCGATGATCGCCGGCACCATCATCACGAACGACAGGCCCATGACCGGCAAATACACTTTCCAGTGGGAGGCGACCGGCAGGCCGCCGGCTTCGAGAATGCGCGGCACGACGAGGAACAGCGCGGTTTGCGTCGCGTGCAGCACGAGCACGCCGAAATTCAGACGCAGCAACTCGACGTTGTGCAGCACTTCGGCGAATGGTGCGCGCACATGCACCGGTTTCGGCGCATCCGGCACGATCCACACCACCACGCCGATCGCCAGAATCGAGAAGATGCCGACCAGCGTAAACAGGCCGCTCATGCCGACCCACTGGAACACGATCGGCGCGCCGACAATCGCCACCGCGAACGACACGCCAATACTGCCGCCCACCATGGCCATGGCCTTGGTGCGATTTTCCTCGGCGGTCAGGTCGGCGATGAACGCGATCACCGCGGAGGACACCGCGCCCATGCCCTGAATCACCCGGCCGACGATGATCCACGTCATGTCGTGCGCGCCCGCCGCCACGAAGCTACCGAGCGCGAAGATCAGCAGGCCGGTCGCAATGACCGGTTTGCGGCCGACCTTGTCGGAGACCCAGCCGTAGAAGATGTACAGCATGGACTGCGTCACGCCGTAAGCGCCGAGCGCGATCCCCACCAGCAGCACGTTGTCGCCGCCGGGGATGGTCTTCGCGTAGATCGAGAACACCGGCATGATCATGAAGAGACCCAGCATGCGCAGCGCGAAGATCGCGGCAAGCGACACGGTCGCGCGCAGTTCAGGCGCGCTCATGCGTGAGGAAGTGGCGGACGGATTGGACATCGGGAACGTTCTGTGAATGAGCTGGGTGGCACACCGCGGGCGGACACAGCGGCAAGGCGGCCATGACCGCGCGGCTTGCCGCAGGACGGCGGGCCAGCAGGCGGCACGAGGATCGAGCCCGCAGCCTTCGCACCTTCCGCCGGCGCCTCGCGGTTGCCTCGGGGTTGCCTCGCGGTTGCCTTGTACTCGCGGAAAACGGCCCCAGTTAGACCTCTTGTCCGCAGCGCTGGGCCGCTGCCTTACAGCTCGCTTCGACACCTCTTCAGGCTGTCAGGAAGCCGTAACGGCGGTCTTGAAAAGTCGTTATAGTAGCAGGTTTAGCCTCTTCCTCTTTCCGCCAGTTCATGGAATAAATCCGTGGAACAAATCCGTATTCGTGGGGCTCGCACCCACAACCTGAAGAACGTCAACCTCGACCTACCCCGTCACAAGCTCGTCGTCATCACGGGCCTTTCAGGCTCGGGAAAATCGTCGCTGGCGTTCGACACGCTCTATGCGGAAGGACAACGGCGCTACGTCGAAAGTCTCTCCGCCTATGCACGCCAGTTCCTGCAACTGATGGAGAAGCCCGACGTCGATCTGATCGAAGGGCTGTCGCCGGCCATCTCGATCGAACAGAAGGCGACCTCGCACAATCCGCGCTCCACGGTCGGCACCGTCACCGAGATTCACGACTATCTGCGTCTGCTGTTCGCACGGGTCGGCACGCCTTACTGTCCGGACCACGAAATTCCGCTGGAAGCGCAAAGCGTCTCGCAGATGGTCGACGCGGCGCTCGCGCTGCCGGAAGAAACCAGGCTGATGATCCTCGCGCCGGTGGTGGCCAACCGCAAGGGCGAGCACGTCGAACTGTTCGAGGAAATGCAGGCGCAGGGCTTTATCCGTTTCCGCGTGCGCTCGGGCGGCGGCACCGCCAATGAAGGCGTCGCGAAAATCTACGAAGTCGACTCGCTGCCGAAGCTGAAGAAGAACGACAAGCACACCATCGACGTGGTCGTGGACCGCCTGAAAGTGCGCCCCGACATGAAGCAGCGTCTCGCCGAATCGTTCGAAACGGCACTGCGTCTCGCCGACGGCCGCGCGATCGCGCTCGAAATGGACACCGACAAAGAGCATCTGTTCAGCTCCAAGTTCGCCTGCCCGATCTGCTCGTACTCGCTGCAGGAACTGGAGCCGCGCCTTTTCTCGTTCAACAATCCGATGGGCGCGTGCCCGGAATGCGACGGCCTCGGCCAGATCACGTTCTTCGATCCGAAGCGGGTGGTCGCGCATCCGTCGCTGTCGCTCGCGGCGGGCGCGGTGAAGGGTTGGGACCGGCGCAACCAGTTCTACTTCCAGATGCTGCAGAGCCTCGCGGCGTTCTACGAGTTCGACATCGACACCGCCGTCGAAGACTTGCCGGAGAAGGTCCGCAAGATTCTGCTGTTCGGTTCGGGCAAGCAGGAGATCCCGTTCTCGTACATCAACGAACGCGGCCGCACCTCGGTGCGCGAGCATGTGTTCGAAGGGATCATCCCGAATCTGGAACGGCGTTACCGCGAGACCGACTCGGTCGCGGTGCGCGAAGAGCTCGCCAAGTATCAGAACAACCAGCCCTGCCCTGCCTGCGCCGGCACGCGGCTGCGCCGCGAAGCGCGCTTCGTGCGAATCGGCGCGGACGGCGATGCGCGCGGCATCTTCGAAATCAGCGGCTGGCCGCTGCGCGACGCGCTCGGCTATTTCCAGACGCTGCGCCTGGAAGGCTCGAAGCGCGAGATCGCCGACAAGGTGGTCAAGGAAATCGTCGCGCGGCTCATGTTCCTGAACAACGTCGGGCTCGACTATCTGTCGCTCGAACGCAGTGCGGAAACGCTGTCCGGCGGCGAGGCGCAGCGCATTCGCCTCGCCTCGCAGATCGGCTCGGGGTTGACCGGCGTGATGTACGTGCTGGACGAACCGTCCATCGGCTTGCATCAGCGTGATAACGACCGGCTGATCGCCACGCTCAAGCATCTGCGCGACCTGGGTAATTCGGTGATCGTCGTCGAACACGACGAAGACATGATCCGCATGGCCGACTACGTGGTCGACATGGGGCCGGGCGCGGGCGAACACGGCGGCATGGTGATCGCCGAAGGCACGCCTAAACAGGTGCAGGCGAACGCGGCGTCGATGACCGGGCAGTACATGTCCGGCGCGCGCAACATCGAATTCCCGGACGAACGCAAGGAGCCGGACGAGCGGCGTCTACGCATCGTCGAGGCGTACGGCAACAATCTGCAGCACGTCTCGCTCGATCTGCCGGTCGGCTTGCTGACCTGCGTGACCGGCGTGTCCGGTTCGGGCAAGTCCACGCTGATCAACGACACGCTGTACCACGCAGTCGCGCATCACCTGTATGGCTCGGCCACGGAGCCGGCGCCGTATGAATCGATCGAGGGCCTCGAGCACTTCGACAAGGTGATCAACGTCGACCAGTCGCCGATCGGCCGCACACCGCGTTCGAATCCGGCCACCTACACGGGTCTCTTCACGCCGATCCGCGAACTGTTCGCGGGCGTGCCTGCGGCGAAAGAACGCGGCTACGAAGCGGGCCGCTTCTCGTTCAACGTGAAGGGCGGCCGCTGCGAATCCTGCCAGGGCGACGGCGTGCTGAAGGTCGAGATGCACTTTTTGCCGGACGTGTACGTGCCGTGCGACGTCTGCCACGGCAAGCGCTACAACCGCGAAACGCTGGACGTTCAGTACAAAGGCAAGAACATCAGCGAAGTCCTCGACATGACGGTGGAGAATGCCTACGAGTTCTTCAAGCCCGTGCCGGTCGTCGCGCGCAAGCTGAAAACCCTGCTGGACGTAGGTTTGGGCTATATCCGCCTGGGCCAGTCGGCCACTACCCTGTCGGGCGGGGAAGCACAGCGCGTCAAACTATCTTTGGAACTGAGCAAGCGTGATACCGGTCGCACGCTATACATACTCGATGAACCGACCACCGGATTGCACTTTCATGACATCGCGCTGTTGCTCGGAGTGATTCATCGTTTACGGGACCAGGGTAATACTGTCGTGATCATCGAGCATAATCTCGATGTAATAAAAACCGCGGACTGGGTCATCGACCTCGGCCCTGAAGGCGGGGCGGGCGGCGGGCAAATCATCGCCCAAGGCACGCCGGAGCAGGTTGCGAAGTCGAAGGCAAGTTTTACCGGTAAATATCTGGCGCCTTTGCTGAAACGCGCGGCCAGTAAAAAGTAACGCTGCACAACTCGGGTTGGGGACGGAATAAGCCATGGCCAAGCGGAATCAGGCGCGCGACGACGGGCAAGTGCAGGACCTACGCCCACGCCCGGTCAGGCTGACTAGCGACATGAGCCTGCCGAAGCTGTCGGCAGTCGAAATCGGCAGTTATGTTGTGATGCTGTTCGGCATGTGGGCGGTCATCGAACTTCGGCTGCTCGGCGCGTTGCTCGCCGGGCTGCTGGTGTTCCAGCTGGTACACACCATCGCGCCGCGCATCGAGCGTCATATGTCGAGCAAGCGGGCTCGCTGGCTCGCGGTCGTGATTCTGTCCACGGTGATCGTGGGCGCGCTGACGGGGCTCACACTCGGCATCATCGAGCATTTCGAAAACGACGTGCCGAGCGTGCAGAAGCTGCTCGACCAGGCCATGCAGTTGATCGACCAGGCGCGCGGCCGGATTCCGCAATTCATCGCCAACTCTCTGCCGGTCGATACCGAGCAGATGAAGACCAAGGCGGCGGAGCTGATGCAGACGCATGCCAACATGCTGCAGCAAAGCGGCAAGACCGCGGCGCGCGCGTTCACGCATATCCTGATCGGCATGATCATCGGGGCGATCATCGCGGTCGGCGCGCAAAAGCATATCCAGCGTCTGCCGCTCTCCACGGCCTTCATTACGCGCGTGACCCGTTTCGCCGATGCGTTCCGCCGCATCGTGTTCGCTCAGGTGAAAATTTCCGCGATCAATGCGGTCTTTACCGGCATCTTCCTGCTGGTGGTCCTGCCGATCTTCCACGACACGCTGCCGTTGTCGAAGACGCTGGTGCTGGTCACGTTCATCGTCGGCCTGCTCCCGGTGATCGGCAATCTGATCTCGAACACGATCATCGTCGCGGTGGCGCTCTCGGTGAGCTTTCCCGCGGCGGTCATGTCGCTCGTGTTCCTGATCCTGATCCACAAGCTCGAATACTTCCTGAACGCGCGCATTGTCGGCGGACAGATCGAGGCGCGCGCCTGGGAATTGCTGATCGCCATGCTCATCATGGAAGCGGCGTTCGGCCTTCCGGGCGTGGTGGCGGCGCCGATCTTCTATGCGTATATCAAGCGGGAGTTGATTTACCTGCGGCTGGTTTGAGGCGGCGGCCAACGCCCCTAAAGCAGAGGCACGGCAACGAAAAAGCGGCACTTCGGTGCCGCTTTTTTTCATGCTCAGAAGTCGATGCGCGCATTCAGCGACAACGCGCGCGGATCGCCCGGCGTCAGACGTCTCCGCCAAACCCCACGCCCTGGACAATCGACTCGTGTCCAGATGCTGGTCGGGACCGGAAAGGTCGCCGGGGCCGCCACGCATCGTATGCGGCAAGACCGTGCCCGGATATTGCGCCGTCGAGCTCGCGCCGGTAATACCGCTCGAATGACGCGCCTGATACAGCGCGCCGAATGTCGCCGTGAACTTACGACAAACTTGCAGTCCGTGGCATGATTCCTTAAGATGCGAACAATTCCCATTTACACAAAACCTGTGTCGTGACCCCTCATTCGAATTTCCGCTCCGTTCCGCCGGTTTGCCCATGAGGCGGCAGTTCGTCCGCCTGCATCGCTGGTTCGGTGTCGCCACTGCACTGTTTCTGTTCGTCGCCGGCCTCACCGGCGCGGTCATCGCGTGGGACCATGAACTCGATGCGGCGCTGAACCCGTCGTTCTTCAAGGCGCGCACCGCAGGACCGGCGCTGTCGGGGCTGGAACTGGCGCGCCGCGTGGAAGCCGCCGATCCGCGTTTGCAGGTGACGTATCTGCCGCTGGCGGCCGAACCGGGCCACACGCTGCAAATGATGGTGTTGCCGTGTATCGACCCAGCCACGCACCAGCCCTACCCGCTCGACTTCAATCAGATTGCCGTCGACCCCGCCACCGGCGAGATCCAGGGACGCCGCGAATGGGGCGCCGTCTCGCTCGCGCGGCTCAATCTGATCCCGTTCATCTACAAGCTCCACTACACGCTGCAACTGCCTTTTACGGGCGGCGTCGATATCGGTACGTGGCTGATGGGGATCGTCGGCATCGTCTGGCTGTTCGACAGCCTGATCGCGCTATGGCTGTCGTTTCCGAGCGCCAAGGTCTGGCGCAAGTCGTTCGCGTTCCGCTTCGGGCGCGGCGGCTACGCGCTCACTTTCGATCTGCACCGCTCCGGCGGCGTGTGGATCTGGGGCCTGCTGATGATCGTTGCGCTGACATCGGTATCGATGAATCTTGCAGCGCCGGTGGTGCGCCCAATCGTGTCGATGTTCTCGACGCTCACCCCCGATCCGCTCAACAACCCTGAAATCCGCCGCGCCCCGCAACCCGGCGACGCCGTGCTCCCCCGCGAGCGCATCGTGCAATTAGCCGAGCAGGCCGGCAAAGCACGGAATCTCGGCGTCGGGCCGGGCGGCATCTACTACGCGGAATTCATGCATGCGTACGGCGTCGGCTTTTACGCGACCGGCAACGATCACGGCGATATCGGCCTCGGCAATCCGTGGATGTATTGGGACGCGGCCACCGGCAAGCAACTCAGCACGCAGATTCCCGGCAAGGGCACGGCCGGCGACATCTTCTTGCAGGTCCAATACCCGCTGCACTCGGGGCGCATCCTCGGTCTTGGCGGACGGGTTCTGATTAGCGCAGTCGGCCTCGCGGTCGCCGTGCTGAGCGCGACAGGGCTGCTGATCTGGCTGAAGAAGTTGAATGCGCGCCGCCGCTCGGCGCAAAACGCGAATGCCGCGCGTGACGCAGGCCGGTCAGCCGCGCGGCCGTAGTCGACAAAAAAATGGCGGCGCCGGAGTCGTCCGGCTACCGCCATTTATCTCTGCCGCAAAGCGATCAACCGCCTTTAGCGAAACACCACCGTCTTGCTGCCGTTCAGCACGACGCGATGTTCCACGTGCCACTTCACCGCGCGCGCGAGCGTCACGCATTCGACGTCGCGGCCAATCGCCGTCAATTGCTCCGGCGTCATGCTGTGGTCGACGCGCTCCACTTCCTGCTCGATGATCGGACCTTCGTCCAGATCCGTCGTCACGTAATGGGCGGTCGCGCCGATCAGCTTCACACCGCGGTCGAACGCCTGGTAATACGGCTTCGCGCCCTTGAAGCTCGGCAGGAACGAGTGATGAATGTTGATCGCGCGGCCGGCGAGTGCTTCGCACAGCTTCGGCGACAGAATCTGCATGTAGCGCGCGAGCACCACCAGGTCGGCTTGATGCTCGTCGATCACTTCAAGCACGCGTGCTTCCTGTGCGGCCTTCGCGTCCGGCGTCGCGCCCAACAACGGGAAGTGATGGAACGGAATGTCGTAGCTGGCGGCGAGTTGATAGAACTCCTTGTGGTTCGAGATGATCGCGGGAATCTCGATACCCAGCTGGCCGGTGCGGTAGCGGAACAGCAGATCGTTCAGGCAATGGCCGATCTTCGACACCATGATCACCACGCGCGGCTTCACCGACGCGTCGTGCAACTCCCAGCGCATGCCGAACTGTTCAGCCAGCGTCGCGAACGACGTGCGCAACGCTTCCAGACCCGGATCGCCGCCCACCTGCTGGAAATGCACGCGCATGAAGAACTCGCCGGTGCGGCTGTCGCCGAACTGCGCGGAGTCGAGAATATTGCTGCCACGCTCGAACAGAAAGCCCGACACTGCGTGAACGATGCCGGGCCGGTCGGCGCACGACAGTTTGAGGATAAAGCTGTGATCGGTCGACATGACCTGGGTGACTCCCTTCTTCAATGCATGGTTTGTTCGGTATGTACGGCTCGATGCGGCGTGTTTCGACATTCTCGTTGCGCGCGCACCTTTGCGGCAATCAGGCGAGCGCTGGCGGCACGAACATGGCCTCGATGCCGGCGCACGCGTCTTCATCGATCCAACGGCGGCGCAACAGGCAATCCAGCGTGGCGAGACTC
This sequence comes from Paraburkholderia sp. RL17-383-BIF-A, assembly GCF_046028015.1. Classification (NCBI taxonomy): domain Bacteria; kingdom Pseudomonadati; phylum Pseudomonadota; class Betaproteobacteria; order Burkholderiales; family Burkholderiaceae; genus Paraburkholderia; species Paraburkholderia sp. RL17-383-BIF-A. The sequence goes on from NZ_JARESR010000036.1 coordinate 49,549, forward strand.
GCATCGACTGTCATCGCGCCTTCCTCGATCCAGCGCGCCACTTCGTCGATGCGCGCGAGCCGGTGCTCGCCCACTTCGCCGTCCTGGTTGCGCGGCGCGAAATCAGCCGGCAACGCAAGGTCGTAGATGAAAATCTGTTCGGCCTGCGTGCCTTCCGGCAACGATTGCAGCACATGCGCGGTGCGGCCCGCCGCGGCACGGGCGGCGATCTCCTCGGGAATGCCGGCTTCTTCCCAGCACTCCTTGATGATCGTCGCCTCGACGCCGAAGCCCCAGCCGATCCCGCCTGCCACGACATTGTCGAGCATGCCCGGGTCGGTCGCCTTGGTGTCGCTGCGGCGCGCGATCCACAATTGCGGCGCACCGTCTGCGTATTCTACGACGCCGTTCAGATGCACCGCGTAGGTCATCGTGCCGAAGAAGCGCGACGCCGCGCGTTCGATATACGCGAGCGGCGGCGCATCGAACGCGTTGCGGATCGCGTAGGTCTCGTTGCGCCAGCCTGGAATGCGGCCTTCGGCGGCGAGCGCGCCGATCACGGAACCGAGCGCGGCGCTGCGCAAATCCACCGTATTGAATGCGGGCGCGAGCGTCACACGGTTAGTGTCGAGGTCGAACACATCGGGCCAGCGCGCGAGCGACGGCACATCGCTCGTGCGGATCCAGCCAACCTGTTCGGCGCCGATCCAGAACGGCACATGCGCATGCACGTCAAAGCGGCGCGCGGCGGTGATGCAAGGCAAAGTCATGTAAAGCTCCAAACTGTTTCCGGTGTTTGACGGTGAGCGCTGGGCACCGCGCCGCTCACCTCAATCGCGCAACGCGACCCGAATGCCGATGGCAATGAACGTCGCACCTGCCAGGCGATCAAGCCACACGCCCACCCGTGGGCGACGCTTCAGATAACCGCCCACGATCCCCGCGCACACGCCGAACAGCGAAAACACCACCACTGTCTGCAACATGAACAGCGCGCCGAGCTCGAACATCTGCAGCGTGACGCTTTGCGAGCCGTTCGGCTGCACGAACTGCGGCAGAAACACGATGAAAAACAGCGTCACCTTCGGATTCAGCAGATTGCCGAGCACGCTTTGGCGAAACACCGCCATCAGCGGCTGCGGCGCGCGCTCGTGCGCGGTGGCGAGACCCTGGCTACGCAGGGCCTTGATGCCGATCCAGATCAGATAAGCCGCGCCGGCCAGCTTGATCGCTGTAAAGGCCATCGGCGACGAGCGCAGCAACGCGGCCACGCCGAGCGCGGCCAGCGTGGTGTGAAACGTGATGCCCGCCGCGAAGCCGAGCGCCGCGACGAAACCGGCCGCGCGGCCCTGCGAGATCCCGCGCGCGAGCACTTGCAGATTGTCCGGGCCGGGCGCCACGGTAATCGCGATCGAGGTGGCGAGAAACAGCAGGAAGTTAGGCATTGTTGTGTCCTTCTCTGTGAGCAGGAAGAAGCTTCTCGCAGCGCGTTTGCCGCCAATAATCAATGACCGTCGAATCCAGTCACCGTATACAGCGCGAGACCGCTTTCGCGCAGCAGCTTCGAGCCGCCGAGCTCAGGCAGATCGATAATCGCCGCGCCTTCCACCACGACCGCGCCGAGCCGCTCGAGCAGGATCTTGCCGGCCATCATCGTGCCGCCCGTGGCGATCAGGTCGTCGATGATCACAACGCGATCACCCGGCTTGCAGGCGTCTTCGTGAATCTCGACGGTGGCGGAGCCGTATTCGAGGTCATAGGATTGCGCGACCCGCTTGTAGGGCAGCTTGCCCGCCTTGCGAATCGGAATAAAGCCGAGGTTCAGCTCATACGCGAGAATCGGCCCGATGATAAAACCTCGCGCATCCAACCCGGCAATGTAATCGAGCTTTGCGTCGATATAGCGCTGCACGAATAGATCGATCAGCACGCGCAGCGACTTCGGCTCCTGCAAAAGCGGCGTGATATCGCGGAACTGCACGCCCGGCTCCGGCCAGTCGGGCACCGTGCGAATGTGGCTTTTGATGTAATCGGCCGCATCGAGCGGCGCGCTCGAGAGCGCGTTGGACATGATGTCTCCGGATGGACCTGCACAGGTCCGATGAAAAGCTAAACCAGGGCGCGCCCGCAGGCACGCGCCTCGCCCTGGGTACAGGCGGCGCTATGCTGCGGTGGCGCCCGCGCGCCGATGCTTCGAGAGCCGTTCCTCGGCCTCCGCCAACTGCTCGGGCAGACCGCGCAGCACCACGATATCGCTCGAACGCAGCTTGGTGGACGGGTCCGGCTCGACGCCGCGAATGCCGTGCCGGCGAATCGCCGTCACTTCGACGCCCACGTCGAACAGGCCCAATTCCGCGAGCGTGCGGCCCACGGCGTCCGAGTTTTCGTCGACCGGCACCGATTGTAGCCGCACCTGTTCGTGACCGTCGTCGTCGTCCACGTCGTCGGCGCCGTGGAAATAGCCGCGCAGCAGCGCATAGCGCTCGTCGCGCATTTCCTCGACCCGGCGCACCACCCGCCGCATCGGCACGCCCATCACCACGAGCGTGTGCGAGGCGAGCATCAGACTGCCTTCGACGATTTCCGGAATCACTTCGGTCGCGCCCGCGGCCAGCAGCTTTTCCAGATCGGCGTCGTCCACAGTACGGACGATCACCGGCAGCGTGGGCTCGAGTTCGTGAATGTTGTGCAGCACGCGCAGTGCCGACGGCGTGTTCGCGTAGGTGATCGCGATCGCGGCCGCGCGATGGATACCGGCGGCAAGCAGCGACTCGCGCCGCCCGGCGTCGCCGAACACGACCGACTCGCCCGCCGCCGCCGCCGCCGCGACCCGGTCGGGATCCAGATCCAGCGCGACGTAGGACAACCCTTCATGCTCCAGCATGCGCGCCAGATTCTGCCCGGCCCGGCCGTAACCGCAAATGATCACGTGGCCGCTTTGCTTCAGGCTTTGCGTGGCGATGCGCGTCATCTGCAACGACTGCATCATCCATTCAGTCGACGAAAGCCGCAGCACAATGCGGTCCGCGTTCTGGATCATGAACGGTGCGGCCAGCATCGACAGCAGCATGGCGGCGAGTATCGCCTGCAGCAACGTGGCGTCGACGAGATGCTTGTCGAGAATCAGATTCAGCAGCACGAAGCCGAACTCGCCCGCTTGCGCGAGGCCGATACCGGTGCGCATCGCGACGCCCGGCGAGGCGCCGAACAGCCGCGCGAGCCCCGTGATCATGACTGCCTTCAGCAGAATCGGCCCGAGCACGAAGCCGAGCACGATCAGCGGATGCTCCCAGATCACCCGCGGATTGAGCAGCATGCCGGTGGTGACGAAGAAGAGACCGAGCAGCACGTCGCGAAACGGCTTGATGTCCTCTTCCACCTGATGCCGGTATGGCGTCTCGGCGATCAACATACCGGCGATGAATGCACCGAGCGCGAGCGACAGCCCGAACTTGTCCGTGATGAACGCGGCGCCGAGCGTCACCAGCAACAGATTGAGAATGAACAGTTCCTGCGACCGGCGCCGTGCCACCACGTTGAACCAGCGCGTCATGAACCGCTGACCCACGATCAAAAGGAGCGCCAATGCCACCACGATCTTGATCGCCGCCACGCCGAGCGCGCTGACCAGGTCTTCGGAATTGCCGCCCAGCGCCGCGATGACGATCAGCAGCGGCACCACCGCCAGATCCTGAAACAGCAGCACGCCGAAGATATTGCGCCCATGCTCCGTCTCGATCTCCAGCCGCTCCGCCAGCATCTTGCTGACGATCGCCGTCGACGACATGGCGAGCGCGCCGCCCAGCGCCACGCTTGCCTGCCACCTGATGTGCACCCAGCGCTCCAGCACGAAACCGAGCGTGACCGCCACCGCGATCGTACCGATCACCTGCAACAGGCCGAGGCCGAACACGAGACGGCGCATGGAGCGCAGCTTGGCGAGCGAGAACTCCAGCCCGATCGAGAACATCAGGAACACAACGCCGAATTCAGCGAGGTTCTGCGCCCCGACCGAGTCCGGAATCAGACCGAATGCATGCGGCCCGACGACGATGCCCACCGTCAGATAGCCGAGCATCGGCGGAAGATTCAGAAAGCGAAAGGTCACCACGCCCGCCACCGATGCAAGCAGCAGGAACAGCGTCATTTCGAGGGGGGAAATCATCGGCAGAAACGCATCGGTAAAGCGTCCTCGTTCGTCAGCGGAACCGCGCACGAGAAACGCCGTGCGACAAGGTTGAGGGGCCGTCAAAGGCAGCAATAGAGACAGCGGCTCGGCACAGCAGGCCCGGCGCGGCGAACAGGCGCCTTTGCTATACTTCGCGAATGATAGCGAAAATCAATGGCGACCGGGCACTCGCGCTCGCTCGCGACGTGCTCGACATCGAAGCGGACGCCGTACGCGCGCTTCGCGATCAACTCGACGATGGTTTCGTCGGGGCGGTCGATTTCATCCTCGGTTGCCGCGGGCGCGTAGTCGTTTCCGGCATCGGCAAATCCGGCCACGTGGCCCGCAAGCTCGCGGCCACGCTCGCCAGCACCGGCACGCCGGCATTCTTCGTGCACCCAGCGGAAGCCAGTCATGGCGACCTCGGCATGGTCACTGCCGACGACGTGTTCGTGGCGCTGTCCAATTCCGGTGAAACCGAAGAACTCGTCGCGATCCTGCCGCTCATCAAGCGACTCGGCGCGAAGCTGATTGCGATGACGGGCCGCCCGTCATCGAGTCTCGCACAACTGGCCGACGTGCACCTGAATTCCGGGGTAGCGAAAGAGGCCTGTCCGATGAACCTCGCGCCCACCGCCAGCACCACCGCCGCGCTCGCGCTCGGCGACGCGCTCGCGGTCGCGGTGCTCGACGCGCGTGGCTTCGGCCGCGACGACTTCGCCCGCTCGCATCCGGGCGGCGCGCTCGGCCGGCGCCTGCTGACTTATGTACGCGACGTCATGCGCACCGGCGACGAAGTGCCGAAGGTCACACCCCAGGCTACCGTGCGCGACGCGCTGTTCCAGTTGACCGCCAAGCGCATGGGCATGACCGCGATCGTCGATCACGCGGACCACGTGGCCGGGATCTTCACCGACGGCGACTTGCGCCGCGTGCTCGAACGCGACGGCGATTTCCGTAATTTGCCGATCGCCTCCGTGATGACCGCCGGCCCGCGCACCATCGGTCCGGATCAACTCGCGGTGGAAGCCGTGGAACTCATGGAGCGCCACCGCATCAATCAGATGCTGGTCGTCGACGAAGCAGGCAAGCTGATCGGCGCACTCAACATGCACGACCTGTTCTCGAAGAAGGTGATCTGATGGCCCTCGCTCCCGCCACCGCAACCGAACGCGCAAGCCGCGTGAAGCTGATGATTTTCGACGTCGACGGCGTGCTGACCGACGGCGGCCTGCTGTTCACGGCGGAAGGCGACACGATGAAGGGCTTCAATTCGATGGACGGCCACGGCATGAAGCTGCTGCGCCAGGCCGGCATCGAAACGGCGATCATCACCGGGCGCAAGTCGGGCATCGTGGCGGCGCGGGCGAAGGAAATGAACATCACGCACGTCTACCAGGGCGTGCAGGACAAACCCCAGGCGTTCGCGGACCTGCTGCAGCAAACCGGCATGACGGCGGAACAATGCGGCTACATGGGCGACGACTGGGTCGATCTCGCCGTGATGCTGAAGGTCGGCTTCGCGGCCGCGCCGGCCAACTCGCATCCTGAAGTAATCGCGCGGGCCCATTGGGTCAGCGAAGCGCGCGGCGGCCATGGCGCGGCGCGCGAAGTCTGCGATACGTTGCTGCGCGCGCAGCACAAATACGACGCGTTGCTCGCGGCCGCCTGTAGCGGCGAACAGCGAGGCCTCGTCGGATGAACCAGTTTCGCCTGACTTCGCTGATTCCGCTGGTCGCAATGGCTGCGCTCGCCGGTATCACGTGGTGGCTGTTGCAGGCCACCCTGCCCCGGCAGAACGAAGGCGTGGTGCGTCCCAAGGAACACACGCCGGACTACTTCGCCGACAACTTCTCGATTTCCGAACTCGACCAGTCGGGCTCGACGCAATACCGGCTGACCGCGCAATCGCTGATCCACTACGAAGACGACGAGCTGAGCGACATGGTCAAACCGGCCATGCGCGCGTTCCAGCCGGGCAAGCCGATCGTCACCGCAACCGGCGATACCGGTAAGGTGAACGGCGACGCGTCCATCGTCGATCTATACGACAATGCGCGCATCCTGCGCGCGCCCGGCTTCGGAGATCCGCAGATGCAAGCGGATTCGCAGCATTTTAGGGTGCTGGTCAACGACGATGTGATCGAGACCGAAAAGCCGGTTAAACTTCAGCGCGGCATGTCGGTGATGACTGCCAGCGGCATGAACTACAACAACGTCACCCGGGTGATGCAGCTGTTCGGCAACGTGAAAGGCTCGATCGCCCCGTCCGAAGCAGGCGGCAGCTCGCCCAAGCAACCCGGGTAATCCATTCCAGGCGTGACTGCATGAACGAATCGTTCCCCCGTTTTGATACCGGCCGCTCGCGCTCCCTGTCCGCGTGCCGCGCCGGACTCGCCGCGCTGATCGTCGCGTTGCCGCTCGCCGGCTTCGCGCCGCTCGCGCACGCGGACCGTGCCGACAAGGACAAGCCGCTGAACGTCGAAGCGGACAACATGACTTACGACGACCTCAAACAGGTCAATATCTTTACCGGCCATGTGGTCGCGACCAAAGGCACGATCGTGATCAAGGCCGACCGCGTCGAAGTGACACAAGACCCGCAAGGCTATCAGTACGCCACCGGCACCTCGAACGGCGGCAATCTGTCGTATTTCCGCCAGAAGCGCGAAGGTCTCGACGAGTACATCGAAGGCACGGCCATTCGTATCGACTACGACGGCAAGCAGGATCTGACCACGCTCACCACCAACGCCACCGTGAAACGCCTGCAAGGCCTGTCCACGGTCATGGACCAGGTGCACGGCAGCGTCATTACGTACGACGGCCAAAGCGACTTCTATACCGCGAAGGCAGGTAAGGACGTAGCCGGCCCGGGTAACCCGACCGGCCGCGTGCGCGCCATGCTGGCGCCGCGCAACGGCGGCGCCGCGCCGCTGAACGGCGCGTCGGCCACGCTTGCGCCGTCCACTACGATCCAGGGAGCGCCGAACCAGTGAGCACCTCCGCGTCCCTCCCCAATCGCAAGCCGGCCGGCACCAGTAGTTCGCTGGCAGTGCGCAACCTGAAAAAGCGTTATGGGTCGCGTACCGTCGTCAAAGACGTGTCGCTCGACGTCAAAAGCGGCGAAGTGGTCGGTCTGCTCGGGCCCAACGGCGCGGGCAAGACCACCTCGTTCTATATGATCGTCGGCCTCGTGCCGCTCGACGCGGGTGAAATCGATCTGGACGGCAAGTCGATCAGCCTGCTGCCGATCCACAAGCGCGCTTCGCTTGGGCTGTCGTACCTGCCGCAGGAAGCTTCGGTGTTCCGCAAGCTCAGCGTCGAACAAAACATTCGTGCCGTGCTCGAATTGCAGCACGAAGACAACGGCAAGCGGCTTAGCAAAGACACCATTACGAGCCGCACGGAAGCCTTGCTCGACGAATTGCAGATTTCGCACTTGCGCGAAAATCCGGCGCTGTCGCTCTCGGGCGGCGAACGCCGCCGGGTCGAAATTGCTCGCGCGCTGGCCACCAATCCGAGCTTTATTCTGCTCGACGAACCGTTCGCCGGCGTCGACCCGATCGCCGTGCTCGAAATCCAGAAGATCGTCAAATTTCTGAAGCAGCGCAACATCGGCGTGCTGATTACCGACCACAACGTGCGCGAAACGCTCGGCATCTGCGATCACGCCTACATCATCAGCGACGGTAGTGTGCTGGCAGCCGGCGCCCCGAGCGACATCATCGAAAACGAAAGCGTGCGGCGCGTCTATCTGGGCGAGCACTTCCGCATGTAAGCGCATCAGGGATTCCCGGCGGTGCGAGCGCGCACCCGCCGGCTCCCCGTGCGGCAACCGCACACGCGTATTTTCGACCCGGGCCGATTCGCGCCCAGCACCGCCCAAGACCGCCCGAAAGAGCGCACGAGAGTGCACGCGAGAGGCGCACGCGTAATTGCGAATGTCGCAAGGTATCGCGGTCGTGGCAAACTCTCTACAATGAATCTCAACTTGCCATGAAAGCCAGCCTCCAACTCCGCCTATCGCAGCATCTTGCGCTGACGCCGCAACTGCAGCAGTCCATCCGGCTGCTTCAGTTGTCTACGCTCGAATTGCAGCAGGAAGTCGCAATGGCGATCTCGCAAAATCCACTCCTCGAGAACGAGGACGACTGGATCGCGAGCCCGCTGCGCGTGGCGGCCGACGGCTCGCTGATCGCCCAGGCGCCCAATTCGTCCGCTCCGCCCGACCAGATGGGCGGCAGCACGTCGTCATCGTCCACCAGCAGCAGCGAGCGCGCCGAGAACGGCGAGCCGCAGGGCGTGGACGAATACAACGGCCTCGGCGGCGACAGTAACGGCGACGCGTCCCAGTGGAATCTCGACGACTACGGCCGCTCGGGCAACGCCTCGGACGACGACGACCTGCCGCCGCTGCAAATCCACGAATCGAGCACCTCGCTGCGCGACCACCTGATGGCGCAATTGCGCGTCACCCAGGCGAGCCAGCGCGACCGGGCGCTGATCACCTTCCTGATCGAATCGCTCGACGACGACGGCTACCTTGCCGCCACGCTCGAGGAAGTGCAGGCCGATCTGCCCGAAGAACTCGAAGTCGACCTCGACGAACTGAATGCCGCGCTTGCGCTGCTGCATAGCTTCGACCCGGCCGGCGTCGGCGCCCGTTCCGCGTCGGAATGTCTCAAGCTGCAATTGCTGCGGCTCGATGCCTCACCCACTCGCACGCTCGCGCTCGATATCGTCGCCCACCATCTGGAATTGCTGGCGGCGCGCGATTTCACGCGTCTGCGCAAGCACCTGAAGGCCAACGACGACGACTTACGCGACGCCCACGTGCTGATCCGCTCGCTCGAACCGTTCCCCGGCGCCGCTTACGGCAAGGCCGAAGCGGACTACGTCGTGCCGGACATCATGGTGCGCAAGACGGCACAGGGCTGGCAGGCCGAGCTGAATCCGGAAGTCGTGCCGAAGCTGCGAATCAATCACCTTTACGCGAACATCCTGCGCAATAACAGGGGCGATCCGGGCAGCGGTTCGTTGCGCCAGCAACTGCAGGAAGCGCGCTGGCTGATCAAAAATATCCAGCAGCGTTTCGAGACGATCCTGCGGGTGGCGCAAGCTATTGTCGAGCGTCAGAAGAGCTTTTTTGTGCACGGCGAAATTGCCATGCGCCCCTTGGTTTTGCGGGAAATTGCTGATACGCTGGGCCTACACGAGTCAACTGTCTCGCGTGTGACAACCGGTAAATACATGCTGACCCCATTCGGGACGCTTGAATTTAAGTACTTCTTCGGATCACACGTTTCGACTGACACGGGCGGCGCGGCGTCTTCAACGGCGATCCGCGCGCTTATCAAGCAACTGATAGGAGCGGAAAACCCGAAATCTCCTCTTTCAGACAGTCGCATAGCCGAACTGCTGGCGGAACAGGGCTTCGTGGTCGCACGGCGTACCGTTGCGAAGTACCGTGAAGCGCTCAAGATTCCGGCAGTCAACCTGCGCAAGTCTCTGTAGCCCGTCGCCTTCCGTGGCGGGCATTTACCGGCCGCTCCGCTGTTGGCGGACAGGCCGGCCGATGCGACCTGCCAGAAGTCAGTCACCGGGGGACGACTCAGGCAAGTCGACAGATCGACCGGACCTTCCTCATCGTGCGGATCAAGCGGCCACTAGCTTGGAGAAGCACTATGAATCTGCAGATCAGTGGACACCACCTCGAAGTAACGCCTGCGTTGCGCGAATACGTGATCACCAAACTGGATAGGGTGCTAAGACATTTCGATCAGGTCATCGACGGCAGTGTGGTCCTCTCGGTCGACAACAACCACAAGGAAAAGGAAAAGCGTCAAAAGGTTGAAATCAACCTGCATCTCAAGGGCAAGGATCTCTTTGTCGAGAGCTGTGACAGCGACCTGTACGCTGCGATCGATCTGATGATCGACAAGCTTGACCGGCAAGTCATTCGCCATAAGGATCGCCTGCAAGGCCACGCGCATGAGGCGATCAAGTATCAACCGGCGCCGCAACTAGACGTGCCGCCGCAGTAAGGGAACCTGGAGGATTTTTTCATTCGCTCTTCGTTTTCCTTAACCAGCAAAACCGCCCGGACCCGGGCGGTTTTTTGTTTCTGGACGCCCATTTCTCGCATAGCCGCGTGGCATATCGACGCTAGAACATAACTCACTGCGCATTGATGGCGCGTCGCACCATCCGTGGCTACCCTGTTCTATAATGTTCCGGTTACCATCGGGGTCAAAGTTAGCTCAGGCGGAAAAAACGGTCGGCCGGAGTCCTGCGCTTTTTGCACCTCCACGCTCGTCGCCGCGAGCATCAAACGAATGGAACGCCACTCAAACGCCCCAGCGAGGAGAACCCAGGCCACGTTTTCGCCTGTCAACATGAATCGTTTAGCCAAATTTCTTCCCCTCGAGAACGTCGTCGTCGGTCTTTCGGTCACCAGCAAGAAGCGTGTGTTCGAGCAAGCGGGCCTGATCTTCGAGAACCAGAACGGCATCGCCCGTAGCACGGTCACTGACAATCTGTTCGCGCGTGAGCGCCTCGGATCGACTGGCCTCGGTGAAGGCGTGGCGATTCCGCATGGCCGGATCAAAGGCTTGAAGCAGCCGCTCGCCGCGTTCGTCCGCCTTGCCGAACCCATCCCCTTCGAATCGCCCGACGGTCAGCCGGTCTCGCTGCTCATCTTCCTGCTCGTGCCGGAACAGGCCACTCAGCAACACCTCGAGATCCTTTCGGAAATCGCCCAGTTGCTATCCGATCGCGAAGCCCGCGAGCGCCTGCACACGGAAGAAGACCGCGAAACATTGCATCGCCTGCTCACTCAGTGGCAACCTTGATGTATCGGCGGTTATCCGCACGCCGGTTATCCGCCCGCACGCGGATACAGCCCGGCAAGGCAAGCGGCTCGCGCTAGCGTGGCCTTCGCTTTGCCCGGCAAGCGGCCCACACTGGAGTCACTGACTCATGGATACGTCCAGCATCAACGCCCAGAGCATTTTCGACGATAACGCCGCTACGCTGAAGCTCAGCTGGTTGACGGGGCATGAAGGCTGGGAGCGCGGCTTTTCTTCGGAATCAGTCGCCAATGCCACGTCGAGCGCCGACCTTGTCGGCCACTTGAACCTGATCCACCCGAACCGGATCCAGGTGCTCGGCGACGCCGAAATCGACTACTACAAGCGCCAAACCGATGAAGACCGCTCGCGCCATATGGCCGAGCTGATCGCGTTGGAGCCACCGTTTCTGGTGGTGGCGGGCGGCGTCGCGGCGCCGCCGGAACTGGTGCTGCGCTGCACGCGCTCGTCCACGCCGCTATTCACCACGCCCATGTCCGCCGCCGCGGTGATCGACAGCCTGCGCCTCTACATGTCGCGCATTCTGGCGCCGCGCGCCACGCTGCATGGCGTGTTTCTCGACATCCTCGGCATGGGCGTGCTGCTCACCGGCGACTCGGGCCTCGGCAAGAGCGAACTCGGGCTGGAACTGATCAGCCGCGGCCACGGACTCGTTGCCGACGATGCGGTGGACTTCGTGCGTCTCGGTCCCGACTTCGTTGAAGGGCGTTGCCCGCCGCTGCTGCAAAACCTGCTCGAAGTGCGCGGCTTGGGCCTGCTCGACATCAAGACCATTTTCGGCGAAACCGCGGTTCGCCGAAAAATGAAGCTCAAGTTGATCGTGCAACTGGTCCGCCGTCCTGATGGCGAATTCCAGCGCCTGCCGCTGGAAAGCCAGACCGTGGACGTGCTCGGCCTGCCGATCAGCAAAGTCACGATTCAGGTGGCAGCCGGCCGAAACCTGGCGGTGCTGGTCGAAGCAGCGGTGCGCAATACGATCCTGCAACTGCGCGGCATCGACACGCTGCGCGACTTCATGGATCGCCAGCGCCTGGCGATGCAAGACCCCGACAGCCAGTTTCCCGGCAAACTGATCTGAGTCCACGAGACCATGCCTTACCGCAGCCAGCGGCAGGTCGGGTACGCGCATGGGGACCAGATGCTATGATGAAATGTACGGTTTCGACGACTCCATGCGCATAATCCTGATCACCGGTATATCCGGCTCCGGCAAGTCAGTTGCCCTGAACGCGCTTGAAGACGCAGGCTATTACTGCGTCGACAACCTGCCGCCGCGTTTCCTGCCGCAACTGGCTTCCTATCTCGCCGAGGACGGGCAAGATCGCCTTGCCGTCGCAATCGACGCGCGTTCTAGCGCCTCGCTCGACGAAATGCCCGCCATGATCCGCGACCTGTCGCGTGCCCACGACGTGCGGGTGCTGTTCCTGAACGCAAGCACACAATCGCTGATTCAACGCTTCTCCGAAACGCGCCGCCGCCATCCGCTGTCCGGTTCGACCGCGCGCGACGCGGACGTCGGCCTGCTCACCTCACTCGCCGAAGCGATCGAGCGCGAACGCGAACTCGTGGCGGGCCTGGCCGAGTTCGGCCATCAGATCGACACCAGCAATCTGCGCGCAAACGTGTTGCGCGCGTGGGTCAAACGCTTTATCGAGCAGAAAGATTCGGGCCTCGTGCTGATGTTCGAGTCGTTCGGCTTCAAGCGCGGTGTGCCGCTCGACGCGGATTTCGTCTTCGACGTGCGCACCTTGCCGAACCCGTATTACGATCATGAATTGCGGCCGCTCACGGGCCTCGACAAACCCGTGATCGACTTTCTCGATGCGCTGCCGGTCGTGCATGAAATGATCGACGACATCGAGAAATTCCTCGCCAAATGGCTTCCCCATTTCCGCGACGATAACCGCAGTTATCTGACCGTCGCGATCGGTTGCACGGGTGGCCAGCATCGCTCTGTTTTCATTGCCGAGACGCTCGCCGCGCGTCTCGCAGCTTCGGCGAATGTCATTGTGCGGCACCGCGATGCGCCGGTCGAAGCCGGCGAATCATCGAAGTTAGTGGCTTAACCGGCCGCATCGCGCGGCCTCAACTCGAAGCGTTGCGCCATGTCTTCTACTTCTACTGTGCTTGCCGATGTGCCGCTGTTTCCGCTGCATACGGTGCTGTTTCCCGACGGACTATTGCCGCTGAAGATTTTCGAAGCGCGCTACCTCGACATGGCGCGCGACTGTCTGCGGGAAAAAACGCCATTCGGCGTGTGTCTGCTGAAGAGCGGCGCGGAAGTCGCGCGCGAGGAAGAGCCTTCGGTGCCCGAAGCAATCGGCTGTCTCGCCGAAATCGAGGAATGCGACGTCGAAGCCTTCGGCATGCTGCTGATTCGCGCGCGCGGCACACGGCGTTTTCGCCTGCTGTCGCATCGCGTGGAGACAAGCGGCCTGCTGGTCGGCATGGCGGAACCGCTCGGCGAGGACACGCCGCTCGAAGGCAATGAGCAGCTGGCCAAATTCGGCGCATGCGCTGAGGTGCTCGAACGGATCATCGCGACCATCCGCGAGCGGGATCCGGAAAGCCTGCCGTTTGCGCAGCCATTCAGGCTCGACGATCCGTCATGGGTGTCGAACCGTCTGGCCGAAGTGCTGCCGATCGCGCTGCGTGCTCGCCAGAAACTGATGGAATTGCAGGATGCCGGCGCGCGCATCGACGTGGTTCATCACTACATGCAGCAACATCAATTGCTCTGAAAGCGGCCGCCGTGCTCCTGCCGGCTTGATCAGATCAGCGAGCCCTGCAAGCTGTGCAGCAGTTTGCGCACCGGCGCGGGCACACCGAACGAATCGAGATCGCTGAGCGCGACCCACGCGGTGTCCGCATCGCCCAACGCAGCCAAGGCGCCCACGCCACGATCCAGTTCCGCGAGCCGCGGTTCGATATCCAGTTTGAAATGCGTGAACACATGCGTGAGCGGCGCCAGCGGCGAAACCGCACCGTCTCCGCCAAAGGCACGCGCTCGCTCGACGAGCGAGGTTTCGTCGGCGGCTTCGGGCAGGCTCCACAAGCCGCCCCAGATACCCGAAGGCGGCCGCTTCTCCAGCATCACGGCATTGCCGTCGCGCAGCACCAGCATCCATGTGCGGCGCGTCGGCACCGCCTTCTTCGGACGCGCCGTCGGCAATAGGCGCTGACGCCCCGTCACGTTCGCCACACAGTCGGCGGCGAACGGGCAACGCAGGCAGTCGGGCTTGCCACGCACACACAAGGTCGCGCCGAGATCCATCAAGCCTTGCGTGTACGCACTGACTTCGGCGTCCGATGCATTCGACGGCAGCAGCGACTCCGCCAGCGTCCACATCGCGTTCTCGACTTTCTTCTCGCCCGGGAAACCTTCGACGCCGAACACGCGCGCGAGCACGCGCTTGACGTTGCCGTCGAGAATCGTCGCACGCGCGCCGAATGCGAACGACGCGATCGCCGCCGCCGTCGAACGGCCAATGCCCGGCAACTCCGCCAGCGCCTCGACCGATGCCGGGAACGCGCCGCCATGCTGCTCGACCACGACCTGCGCGCAGCGATGCAGATTGCGGGCACGCGTGTAATAGCCAAGGCCGGCCCACAACGCCATGACGTCGTCGGACGGCGCCGCGGCGAGCGCAGCGACAGCTGGGAAACGCGCGAGGAACTTCGCGTAATACGGAATCACCGTCGACACCTGCGTCTGCTGCAGCATGATTTCCGACAGCCAGATGCGATACGGATCTCGCGTGTTCTGCCACGGCAGATCATGCCGGCCATGCTGACGCTGCCACGCGATCAGGCGCGTGGAAAAATCGGACATGGCCGGAAAAGCGGGCGCCGCAGGCGCATCGGATGGCGTTGAACGCGGAGTTAAGCGAGAAGGCATTGAAGAGTTAGCGCTGGCAGGTGGGGCAGAAATACGTTGAACGCTGCCCCTGTACGATCTGTTTGATCGGCGTTCCACACACGCGGCACGGTAGTCCCGCGCGATCATAGACGAAATAGTCGAGCTGAAAGTAACCGCTTTCGCCATTGCTGCCGACGAAATCGCGCAACGTGCTGCCGCCCTTCTCGATCGCGGCGGCGAGCGTCACGCGCACGGCGTCCGCGAGCAGATCGTATCGTACGAGCGAGACGCGCCCCGCCGCCGTGGTCGGCCTGACGCCGGCGCGAAACAGGCTCTCCGACGCATAGATATTGCCCACGCCCACGACGATTTCCCCGGCCAGCAGCGCCTGTTTCACCGACACTTTGCGCCCGCGCGTGAGCCGGTGCATCAGCGCGCCGGAGAACGCGGGCGAAAACGGCTCGACGCCGAGGCCCGCGAGGAGCGGATGTTCGAGCACGTCGCCGGCTTCGCGCGGATGCCACAGCACCGCGCCGAAGCGCCGCGGGTCGCGATAGCGCAAAATGAACTCGTCGAAGATCCAGTCGATGTGATCGTGTTTCGCCGCGGCCGGCGGATGCGGTACATGGCGCAGCACCCGCAGTGTCCCAGTCATGCCAAGATGCACAATGAACCAGCCCGCGTCGATCTCGAACAACAGGTACTTGCCGCGCCGCTCGACCTTGCGCACCACGTGGCCGCGCAACGTTTTCGCAAGATCGGCCGGAATCGGCCAGCGCAGCGCGGGCGTACGCACATCGACGCGTTCAACCTTGCGCCCGGACACATACGGTTCGATTCCCCGTCGGGTAACCTCAACTTCTGGCAACTCTGGCATGTCTAACTGGTCTGCAACTTGCGTGAGTGGTTGTGCGCGTATTGTAGCGAGCGCGTTACAATCGTCCGAAACATTGAACGGATTTCCATGAACTTGTCCTTCGTGAAGCTGTTTTTGAAGCGCCCGGCTAGCGCACTCCGCGTACCGCACGCCGTGTCCGCTCGCCGGATGCTCGGCGCGGCGGCGCTCGCCGTCTGGGCGCTGGCTGCCGTGCCCGCGCACGCGCAGGACTCGGATGACACCTCGGTCACCCTGCCGGACCCGCTTGGCCCGGCATCGGCGGAAGACCAGAAGTCCCTGCCTGGTGTGCCATTAACGAGCCAGATCGTATTCCAGGTGCTCGCCGCCGAAGTCGCGCTGCAACGCGACCAGCCGGCGCCCGCCTATCAGACCTACCTCGCCCTCGCGCGCGACACGCACGATCCGCGCATGGCGCAACGCGCCACCGAAATCGCGCTGGCCGCGCAAAGCCCGTCGGATGCTTTGGCCGCCGCGCAATTGTGGCAGCAGTATGCGCCGAACTCGGAACGCGCAGCGCAACTGGACGCGTCGCTGCTCGTGCTGTCCGGCAAGCCTGACGACGCGGAGCAGATCCTCGCACGCGAACTCGCCAGGGTGCCCGCCGCCAATCGCGGCAGCGCAATTCTGGCGCTGCAACTGCTGCTCTCGCGCGGCCCGAACCGGATCGGCGGCCTGCACGTGCTGCAGGATCTGCTCAAGAACGACATGAACCGGCCGGAAGCGCAACTGGCCATCGCCCGCCAGCAGCTCGTTTCGGACGACGCGCCGGGCGCGCGCAAGTCGCTCGAGCAGGCGCTTACGCTCAAGCCCGACTATTTGCCGGCCGCGCTGATGCTGTCGCAAATGGGCCCGGAAGAGCGCAAGGAAGGCATCGCCTCGCTCGAAAAGTACGTGCAGCAAAATCCGAAATCGCATGACGCGCGTCTCGCGCTCGCCCAGATGTATCTGGCAAGCGACCGTCTGGACGACGCGCAGAAGCAGTTCGAGATCATGCACAAGAACAACGCGAACGACCTCACGCCGCTTATGGCGCTCGCGCTGATCAAGATCCAGCAAAAGAATTTCAACGAGGCGCAAACGTACCTCACGCAGTACGCACAGCAGGCCGAGAAAACGCCGGGCGCCGATCCGGGCCAGGCGTACATCTATCTTGCGCAACTGTCGCTCGAACAGAAGAACGATGCGGCAGCGGGCGACTGGCTGAACAAGATTTCGCCGTCGAGCCAGCAATTCGTGCCGGCGCAGATCACGCGCGCGCAATTGCTCGCCAAGCAGGGCAAGACCGACGACGCGCGCAAGTTGCTAGCCAACCTGCAGGCGCCCGATCCGCGCGACCAGGCGCTGATCTTACGCACGGACGCGGCGATCCTGTTCGACGCAAAGCGCTATCCGGAGGCTGAAACACGCCTGCAGCAAGCCACGGCGCAGTTTCCCGACGACCCTGATCTGACCTACGACTACGCGATGTCCGCCGAAAAGACCGGCCATTACGACATCATGGAAGCGCAGTTGCGCAAGCTGATCCAGACGCAGCCGGACAATCCGCAAGCGTATAACGCGCTCGGGTACTCGCTGGCAGATCGCAATCAGCGCCTTGCCGAAGCGGACAAGCTGGTCGAGAAGGCATCCTCGCTGGCGCCGAACGACGCGTTCATCATGGACAGCGTCGGCTGGGTCAAATACCGGATGGGCGATACGTCGGACGCGATCAAGCTGCTGCGCAAAGCGTACGACATGCAGCCGAACGCCGAAATCGGCGCGCACCTCGGCGAAGTGTTGTGGAAAACCGGCAATCAGGATCAGGCACGCGCCGCTTTCCGCGACGCGCGCAAGCTCGAACCGGACAACGACACGCTGGTCAAAACGCTCCAACGTCTTCAGGTGAACGATCTTTGATGCGTCTTTCCCGTCTGATTTCCCTTCCCCGGGCGCCGCGTGGCGCGGCGCTCGGACTCGCAGCGGCAGCGGTTGTCGCATTGTCCGGCTGTGCCTCGGTGAAACCGCAGGGGCCGTCCATGTCGAATGCAGCGACCTCTGTGACCGCGCAGACAAGCCGTGCTTACCAGGGCCGCTTCGCGATCCAGTACGACGATCAGAACGGCCAGCAGCGCAATGCCTATGGCAATTTCAGCTGGCAGGAAACCGGTGACACAGTGACCCTGGAGTTGCGCAATCCGCTCGGCCAGACGCTGGCAGTGGTGACGTCGTCGCCGGCTTCGGCCACGCTGGAATTGCCCAATCGCCAGCCGCTCACAGCGGATAACGTCTCCACGCTGATGCAGAATGCGCTCGGCTTCGCGTTGCCGGTCGAAGGGCTGCGCTATTGGCTGCAACCGTCGCCCGCGCCCACTTCGCGCGCCAGGACCGAGAAGGACCCTGATCAACCTTCGCGGCTAAAAGAGATTACTCAGGACGGCTGGACGATCGACTACCTGGCGTACGCCGAAGCACCGGCCACCGGTGTGAAGCGCGTCAACCTGAGCCGCTCGCAGCCGCCTCTCGACATCAAACTCGTTCTGGATCAGTAACCCGCGCCGCTTCACGCACCGCCTCACGCACCGTTGCGCGCGCGACCTTGCCGCTTCTTCTGCGTCATCCGGCGCATGTAGCCTCAACTCATGATTGAAACGACCGATTCGCTGCGCGATTGCCTCGCGCCAGCGAAACTCAACCTCTTCCTGCACATCACCGGCCGCCGGCCGGATGGCTATCACACGCTGCAAACGGTCTTCCAGTTGCTCGACTGGGGCGACACCCTGCACTTCAAGCGACGCGACGACGGACTCATCACGCGCAGCACCGAGATCGCCGAGGTGCCGCCGGAGCACGACCTGACCGTGCGCGCCGCGACGCTGCTCAAGACGCATACGGGTTCGCCTGAAGGCGTCGATATCGAAATCGAGAAGCGCCTGCCAATGGGCGCCGGCCTCGGCGGCGGCAGCTCCGACGCGGCGACAACCTTGCTCGCGCTGAACCGTCTGTGGAAGCTCAACCTACCGCGTCTCGAATTGCAGGCGCTGGCGTTGAAACTCGGCGCCGATGTGCCATTTTTTGTTTTTGGAAAAAATGCGTTCGCACAGGGTGTCGGAGAAGCATTAGACGTTGTACAATTGCCGCCGCGCCATTTCCTAGTAGTGACGCCGAGGGTTCATGTTCCGACTGCAGCGATTTTTTCTGAAAAAGCGTTGACAAGAGATTCAAAACCCCTCACAATTACGGACTTTCCTGCAGAACTTAGCTGCAACACTGAATGGCCAGAAAGCTTTGGCCGGAATGACATGCAGCAGGTTGTCGTAGGGAAGTACGCGGAAGTAGCGCAAGTGCTGCGATGGTTTGAAAACGTCGCGCCAGCGCGGATGTCTGGATCAGGTGCAAGTGTCTTTGCAGCGTTCCGTAGTAAAGCTGAAGCAGAAGCGGTGCAAACCAAACTGCCAGGCGAATGGAACAGCGCAGTGGCGGCAAGTCTCGATCAGCATCCACTCTTTACTTTCGCGTCATAAGTTTTGCATCGTCGAACGAAACTCCACGTTCGGCGGAGCTCAGAGTTAGTGTAGGGGAGTCGCCAAGCTGGTTAAGGCACCGGATTTTGATTCCGGCATGCAAAGGTTCGAATCCTTTCTCCCCTGCCAAAATTTCTCGCATTTCCCCTCGCCCCCAGCCTGAAGTAGGTGCACGATGAGCAGCCATGACGGCCTGATGGTTTTTACTGGCAACGCAAATCCCGCGCTTGCACAGGAAGTCGTCAAAATTCTCGGTATTCCCCTCGGCAAAGCAATGGTTAGCCGTTTCTCGGACGGTGAAATCCAGGTCGAGATTCAGGAAAACGTGCGTGGCAAGGATGTCTTTGTCCTGCAGTCCACGTGCGCACCGGCGAACGACAATCTGATGGAACTGATGATCATGGTCGATGCGCTCAAGCGCGCATCCGCAGGCCGGATTACCGCAGCCATCCCCTACTTCGGTTATGCCCGTCAAGATCGCCGCCCGCGTTCCGCGCGCGTTGCCATCTCGGCGAAGATCGTGGCGAACATGCTGGAAATCGCCGGCGTCGAGCGGATCATTACGATGGATCTGCACGCCGACCAGATCCAAGGCTTCTTCGACATTCCGGTCGACAACATCTACGCTACGCCCGTGCTGCTCGGCGATCTGCGCAAGCAGAACTACGAGAACCTGCTGGTCGTTTCGCCGGACGTCGGCGGCGTGGTGCGTGCCCGGGCATTGGCCAAGCAACTGAATTGCGATCTCGCGATCATCGACAAACGCCGCCCGAAGGCGAACGTTGCCGAAGTGATGAACATTATCGGTGAAGTCGAAGGCCGCACCTGCGTGATCATGGACGACATGGTCGATACCGCCGGCACGCTCTGCAAGGCAGCTCAGGTTTTGAAGGAGCGCGGCGCAAAACAGGTGTTCGCTTACGCGACTCACCCGGTTCTGTCAGGCGGCGCAGGCGAGCGTATCGCTGCTTCCGCACTCGACGAACTCGTTGTCACGGATACGATCCCGCTCGGCGAAGAAGCCCGTTCGTGCGCCAAGATCCGTTCGTTGACCAGCGCCGGCCTGCTGGCCGAAACGTTCTCGCGGATTCGCCGCGGCGATTCGGTCATGTCGCTGTTCGCTGAAAGTTAAGTATTTGCGAAGGCGCAGCGCGTCGCTCATGGCGGCACACTGCGCTTTCGCGCAATCGGCATGAACGAACGAAGGTTCGTGCCGCAGTTCTGGGGCCTCAGCCGTAATGGCTTGCAGGCCCCGTTTTTACTGCCTGGTCGCGGGCAGTGCATTGGAGATTCAACATGAAAGTAGTCGCTTTCGAGCGTTCTTTGCAAGGTACGGGTGCGAGCCGCCGCCTGCGTATCTCGGGCAAGACCCCGGGCATCGTATATGGCGCTGGTGCTGAAACGCAATTGGTCGAACTGGACCACAACGCGCTGTGGCACGCGCTGAAGAAAGAAGTTTTCCACTCGTCGATCCTCGATCTGGAAGTGGCAGGCAAGTCGCAACAAGTTTTGCTGCGCGACGTGCAATACCACCCGTTCCGTCAGCTCGTGCTGCACGTGGACTTCCAACGTGTCGACGCGAAGAAGAAGCTGCACACCAAGGTGCCGCTGCACTTCATGAACCAGGAATCGAACCCGGCAGTCAAGCTGTCGAGCGCGGTGATCTCGCACGTCATCAACGAAATCGAAATCGAGTGCCTGCCGTCGGCACTGCCGGAATTCCTCGAAGTTGATCTGGCGACGATCGAAGCGGGTCACTCGGTTCACGCCAAGGACATCAAGCTGCCGGCAGGTGTGTCGCTGGTTGCTCACGTCGAAGCAGAAAACCCGGTGGTCGCAGCTGCAACGATCCCGGCTGGCGCAATCGCTGAAGGCGATGCCGCTGCTGCTGAAGGTGAAGGCGAAACGCCGGCTGCTTAAGGGCCACGAGGCACTGAGCAAGTAATCCTCTCGATCCGTTTCAATGAAACGGTCGATGTGACCCGCCGAGGTTCGCCCCGGCGGGTTTTTTTACGGTTTTTTTCGGCTCGGCTGCGTTCGCCTTCCGAGCCAGATGGACCTACGCAATCATGATCAAGCTGATCGTCGGCCTCGGCAATCCGGGCGCCGAATACACTGCGACGCGCCACAACGCCGGCTTCTGGCTGGTCGATCAACTGGCGCGCGAAGCAGGCACGACGCTGCGCGACGAGCGGCGTTTTCACGGTTTCTACGCCAAGGCACGGCTTCACGGCGAGGAAGTGCATCTGCTGGAACCGCAGACGTATATGAACCGCTCGGGACAATCGGTCGTGGCGGTTGCTCAGTTCTTCAAGATTCTCCCGGACGAGATTCTGGTCGCGCACGACGAACTCGACATGCCGCCCGGCAGCGTCAAGCTGAAGCTCGGCGGCGGCAGCGGCGGCCACAACGGGCTCAAGGACATCACGGCGCATCTGTCGTCGCAGCAATACTGGCGGCTGCGGATCGGAATTGGCCATCCGCGGGATCTTATCCCGGAAAGCGCGCGCGCCGGCGCCAAGCCGGATGTCGCCAACTACGTGTTGAAGCCGCCGCGGCGGGAAGAGCAGGATGTGATCGATGCATCGATCGAGCGTGCGCTGGCCGTGATGCCGCAAATCATCAAGGGCGAGCTAGAACGCGCGATGATGCAGCTGCATCGCAACCCATAGACTCCGCTGCTGGAACCTGGATCGCCGTATCGTCGTCGACCGCAACTATCCTGCGCAGGACCCGAGCCGGTGCTTTGCGCCAACGCCGGTCGGCCGCTTTGTATGAGGGAGAATCGCTTGAGCCGCTATTGGAGTGACATCGTTCATCATCTGACGCCGTACGTGCCCGGCGAGCAGCCCGTGGTTGCGCATCCGGTGAAGCTGAATACCAACGAAAATCCCTATCCGCCGTCGCCCCGCGTACTCGAGGCCATCCGGCAGGAACTCGGCGACTCGGCAGAATCGTTGCGCCGTTATCCCGATCCAACTGCGCGAAAACTCCGGGAAACGGTCGCCGCCTACCACGGCATCCGCGCCGAACAGATCTTTGCAGGCAACGGCTCGGACGAAGTGCTCGCCCTCACCTTCCAGGCACTGCTCAAGCACGACAAACCTTTGCTGTTTCCGGACATCACTTATAGCTTCTATCCGACCTACGCGCGGCTTTTCGAAGTCGACTACCAGACCATCCCGCTCGACGATAGCTTCGCAATCAACGTCGACGATTACGCCTCGCCGAATGGCGGCATTCTGTTCCCGAACCCGAACGCGCCGACCGGCCGGCCGCTGCCGCTCGCCGATATCGAGCGGCTCGTCGCGGGCAATCCGGATTCCGTGGTGGTGATCGACGAGGCCTATGTGGATTTCGGCGCCCAATCGGCCGTCGGCCTGATCGATCGCTATCCGAATCTGCTGGTCGTTCAGACCGTGTCGAAGTCGCGCTCGCTGGCCGGCATGCGCGTTGGCTTTGCGTTCGGCAGCCCGGAATTGATCGACGCGCTGAATCGCGTGAAGGATAGTTTCAACTCCTATCCGTTAGACCGCCTCGCACAGGTCGCCGCCACTGCAGCATACGAAGACGACGCCTGGTTTCGCGACACGTGCGCCAAGGTCATCGCGAGCCGTGAACGGCTGGCCGCCGGGTTGACGGCGCTGGGCTTCGAGGTGGTGCCGTCGGCGGCGAATCTTCTGTTCGCGCGCCACGAAGGCCACGACGCTGCGACGCTCGCGTCACAGTTAAGGGAAAAGGAGATTTTCGTGCGCCATTTCAAAGCGCCGCGAATCGACCAACATTTGCGGATCTCGGTCGGCACCGACGCCGAATGTGACATTCTGCTGGGCGCGTTGCGCGACATCTTCGGTACATACGTCGGATAGCGCGTCGGATAGCGCGGCGTACAGCTTAAAAAGCGCGGTATAAAAAAACGGCGAGCCCAAAAGGTCTCGCCGCTTTTTTTAAACTCCGTACCTCACTCGCTTTTTGCAGCCTGTAGCGCGTGGTATTTCGCCATTAGCGCATCGGGCGTTTCCAGATGCTCCGGATCGCGAGGAATACACTCGACCGGGCACACCTGAATACACTGAGGCTCGTCGAAATGCCCGACGCACTCGGTACACTTCTTCGGGTCGATCACATAGATTTCCGGGCCCATCGAAATCGCGTCGTTCGGGC
This sequence comes from Paraburkholderia sp. RL17-383-BIF-A, assembly GCF_046028015.1. Classification (NCBI taxonomy): domain Bacteria; kingdom Pseudomonadati; phylum Pseudomonadota; class Betaproteobacteria; order Burkholderiales; family Burkholderiaceae; genus Paraburkholderia; species Paraburkholderia sp. RL17-383-BIF-A. The sequence continues at coordinate 72,989 of NZ_JARESR010000036.1, forward strand.
ACTCAGGCTCGCATACGTCGCAATTGATGCACTCGTCGGTAATCATCAAGGCCATACTTCTCTCACTTCACGCCGGCGGCAGCCAGCTTTGATCCGTCAAACCGACAGTTTACGCCGGTTACGGTTGCCCCGCCGAAGCGCCGTTGGCCGGGTCCAGCGCGGCGACCTTTTCCTTCAGCCATTGCTCGACCGACGGGAACACGAATTTGCTGACATCGCCGCCCAGTTGGGCGATTTCGCGCACAATCGTGCCCGAAATGAACTGGTATTGATCGGACGGCGTCATGAACATGGTTTCGACATCAGGCAGCAAATAGCGATTCATGCCGGCCATCTGGAACTCATATTCGAAGTCCGACACGGCCCGCAGGCCACGCACGATCACCCGCGCGTTATTGCTGCGCACGAAATCCTTCAGCAGCCCCTTGAAACTCATTACCTGAACGTTCGGGTAGTGCCCGAGCACTTCGTGAGCAATGTCGAGGCGCTCTTCGAGCGTGAAAAACGGCTTTTTGTTACGGCTGTCGGCGACACCGACCACCAGCGTGTCGAAAATGCTCGACGCGCGCCGAACGAGGTCTTCGTGACCGCGCGTCAGCGGATCGAACGTGCCCGGGTACACGGCGACTACCATGAGACTTCTCCTCTCTTCAGACAAAGGGCACGTCAAAGCGTCCACGCGACGCATTTGGCACCGACCGCGCACGTGACGGCAGACCGCCCGGCGCTTGTTTTGGAACGCGCATTATTCCTTATTTTCGCGCTGCAGCAAATGAAAGTGGACAGCGCCCGCTTTCCCTTGCCGCACGATTTCCCACCCGGCGAGCGTCTCGTTTTCCTCGACTTCGAGCGCCTCGCCGGCTTCCACGTAAAGAAATCCGTCTGCGCTGACGAGCGGCACCGCGAGTGCGAGCGCTTTGCCGAGCAGATCTTCGCCGAACGGCGGGTCGAGAAACACCACGTCGAATGATCCAGGCGGGAGACTCGCGGCAAGACGCAAACCGTCGGCTTCAGCAATTTCGATCGTGCGCGCCGACAGGCGTTCCTGATTGGCGCGCAACTGGCTGGCGGCCCGCGCATTGCGCTCCACCATCAACACCCGGGCGGCGCCGCGCGACGCCGCCTCGAAGCCCAGCGCGCCGCTGCCGGCGAACAGATCGAGGCAGCGCTGGCCGTCCAGATTCTGGCCCAGCCAGTTGAACAGCGTCTCGCGCACGCGGTCGGGCGTGGGGCGCAAGCCGTCGAGATCGAGCACGGGCAAAGGCGTGCGCTTCCAGTCACCGCCGATGATACGGATGGCGTGCGGCTTGCCGCCTTTGGACGAAGCGCCATGGGCGCGTGAAGGTGCAGAACGGGGCATGCAGTTTCGATTACGTTTTGAAAGCGCCCGCAACGTCGATACGTGAGGGCCGGAGCGCCAACGTTACCACAGCGACGCTGCGCGTCCAGCCTGGCCGTTCGGCCGATACGACGGGCAGCGGCGCGCCTGATAAAATGAGCGGCTTCCAGCGCCTTGCATCCCGCATCGCAACGCTGCCTGCCGCTCCCGCCGGTCTCATGCCGGCTGCGCGCATCGGCGCGCGCTCTCACCACGCCAGATCATGTTCAGCTTTTTCAAACGATTCAAGGGTTCGAAAGAGTCCGATAACGCGCCAGAAGAGTCGCAATCCGCGCCAGAAGCCCCGGCGTCCGAAGCCGCCGTGCAGGCGCCTGCGCCGGTCGCGCCGGCCACCCCGCGTCCGGCGGTGGCTCCGGCTCGCGTCGAGGCGCCTCCTGCGGCCGCTCCGGCGGCAATCGAGCCCGAGCCGGAAGAATCCGCGCCCGAAACCGTCGAAATCGTTCCGCCTCCGCTGCAGGACGCAGGCGCGAAGCGCTCATGGCTGACACGCCTGAAGACTGGCCTGTCGAAAACGAGTTCGAGCCTGACCGGCATCTTTGTCGGCACGAAGATCGACGAGGATCTGTACGAAGAGCTCGAAACCGCGCTGCTAATGTCGGACGCGGGCGTCGACGCCACCGAATTCCTGCTCGAAGCGCTGCGCGAAAAAGTGCGGGCCGAGCGCCTCACCGAACCGCAGCAGGTCAAGGCGGCGCTGCGCACACTGCTGGTCGACCTGCTCAAGCCGCTTGAAAAATCGCTTATGCTCGGCCGCGCGCAGCCGCTCGTCATGATGATCGCGGGCGTCAACGGCGCGGGCAAAACCACCAGCATCGGCAAGCTCGCCAAACATCTGCAAAGCTTCGATCAGTCGGTGCTACTGGCCGCGGGCGACACGTTCCGCGCCGCCGCGCGCGAGCAACTGGCCATCTGGGGCCAGCGCAACAACGTGACCGTGGTGTCGCAGGAGAGCGGCGACCCGGCCGCCGTGATCTTCGACGCGGTCGGCGCCGCGCGTGCGCGCAAGATCGACGTGATGATGGCGGACACGGCCGGTCGGCTGCCGACCCAGCTGCATCTCATGGAAGAATTGCGCAAGGTGAAACGCGTGATCGGCAAGGCACAAGACGGCGCGCCGCACGAGGTACTGCTGGTGATCGACGCCAACACCGGCCAGAATGCACTCGCGCAAGTGAAAGCTTTCGACGATGCGCTCGGCCTCACCGGCCTGATCGTCACCAAGCTCGACGGCACGGCGAAAGGCGGCATTCTGGCCGCGATCGCCCGGCAGCGTCCGATTCCGGTGTACTTCATCGGCGTGGGCGAAAAGGTCGAGGACTTGCAGCCGTTCAGCGCGGAAGAGTTTTCCGACGCGTTGCTGGGTGGCTAACGCTAAAGCGCTTAGAGCGACTGCGACTGCAGCGACGGCCGAAACAGCAAAAAAGGGCACTCCGCGGAGTGCCCTTTTTTTACCCCGCCGCCCCGATCAGACCGGAGCAAGCCGGATCGTGCGAACTTACTCGGTGTCGGGCTGCACGCCTGGCGCCGCGCGGGCAAACGCATCAAGTTGCATTGCGTAGTCGTAGATGCGCTGGATCGTCGGAAACTTCGCGGTGTCGACCTTGAAGCGTTGCGCGTTGAACACCTGCGGAATCAGGCAGGTATCGGCGATCGTGGGCGTATCGCCAAAACACAGCTTGCCGGTGCGCGAATCGCCTGCCACGTGGGCTTCGAACGTCGCGAAACCTGCTTCGACCCAATGCCGGTACCACGCGTCCTTGTCATCGTCGTCGACACACAAGGTGTGCTTCAGATACTTCAGCACGCGCAGATTGTTCAGCGGATGAATCTCGCACGCCACCTGCAATGCCAGCGCACGCACATACGCGCGATCGGCCGGGGCCACGGGCAAAAGAGGTGGCTCAGGGTGCGTCTCTTCCAGATACTCGATGATCGCGAGCGACTGCGGCATCACGTCGTTGCCGTCGACGAAGGTCGGCACGATGCCGTCCGCGTTCACCTTCCGGTACTCAGGCTTCAACTGCTCGCCGCCGTCGCGCACGAGGTGCACCGGCACGTAGTCGTACGGCAGATTCTTCACGTTCAGCGCAATACGCACGCGATAGGACGCCGAACTACGGAAATAGCTGTAGAGCTTCATGTTGTCTGTCTCCCCCAACCGGCCGTCAGACGACGCGCACGCTGAGCTCGCCGAGCCCGTCCACGCCGCCTTTCATCAGATCGCCCGGCACCACCGCGCCGACGCCTTCCGGCGTGCCGGTGAAAATCAGATCACCGGGTTGCAACTCGAACAGCGTCGACAGATAAGCGACCGTCTCGGCCACCGACCAGATCAGTTGCGACACGTCCGACCTTTGCTTTTCCTCGCCATTGACCGACAACCAGATCGCGCCTTTGCCGACATGGCCGACCGTGGCCGCCGGATGGATCGGGCCGAGCGGCGCCGAGTGATCGAAGCCCTTCGCGGTATCCCACGGACGGCCGAGCTTTTTCGCTTCGGCCTGCAGATCGCGGCGCGTCATGTCCAGACCGAGCGCATAGCCGTAGACGTGGTCGAGCGCGGTTTCGGCCGGAATGTTCTTGCCGCCCTTGCCGATCGCCGCCACCATTTCCATTTCGAAATGGACGTTTTTCGACTGCGACGGGTAAGGAAACTCGCCGGTGGCGCCGGGCGCCACGTACAGCACGGCGTCAGCCGGCTTGGCGAAGAAGAACGGCGGTTCGCGGTCAGGATCGTGTCCCATCTCCCGCGCATGTGCCTCGTAATTGCGGCCCACGCAGTAGATGCGACGCACCGCGAACTGCTCGCTGGACCCCACCACCGGCACCGCGACCACCGGTGCGGGTGCAAACACGTAACTCATCCCGTTCTCCGTTCGTTGATGTATGCCGCCAGCGCGGCAATAAAACATCGAGTGTAACGCGCGGCAAAGCGCCGCGCGCAGCAGTTCGGCGTGAACCGGCAAGGCCCGAACCGCGGACGCGCTGCCTCGCCGGATCGCCATAGATGCGATACTCACACTGAATAGCGTCCCTTGAATACCATGGCCGACCGCTCCGAGGCGGCACGCCAATACGTCCCACTGCGCCCGATGACCGACTCCGCCGACACCGCCAATCCCTTCCCCTGTGCCCGCTTCATCAAGGAAATCGGCCGGGGCCCCAACGGCGCCCGCGCGCTGACTGCCGACGATACGCGCGCGCTCTACACCGCCATGCTCGACGGCCGCGTGGCCGATCTCGAACTCGGCGCGGTGTTGCTCGCGTATCGCGTGAAGGGCGAAACCGCCGACGAACTCGCCGCGATGCTGGCCGGCGCGCATGCGTCGTTCGAGCCGGTTCATCTGCCGCACGGCGCGTTTCGGCCCGTGTCGATACCCACCTACAACGGCGCGCGCAAGCAGCCGAATCTGGTGCCGCTGCTCGCCCTGCTGCTGGCTCGCGAAGGCGTGCCGGTGCTGGTGCATGGCGTAACCGAAGATCCGGGCCGCGTGACGAGCGCGGAAATCTTCACGCATCTGCAGATTCCGCACGCGCGCTCGCTCGCCGACATCGAAGACGGTCTCGCCGAGCGCCGCCTTGCGTTCGCGCCGATCGACATGCTCGCGCCGAAACTCGCGCGCCTGCTCGCGCTGCGCCGGCGCATGGGCGTGCGTAATTCGACGCACACGCTGGTAAAGATTCTGCAACCGTTCGCGCCCGCGGGATTGCGCCTCGTGAACTACACGCACCCGCCCTATCGCGACAGTCTCACGCAACTGTTCAACACACATCCGGACGCGGCAGCCGGCGGCGCCTTGCTCGCGCGCGGAACAGAAGGCGAAGCGGTGGCGGATACGCGCCGTCAGGTGCAGGTCGACTGGCTGCATGACGGGATCTGCGAAACACGCGTGCCGCATGAACGCTCGTCGCCCGATGCGCCGGAAGTCGACTTGCCCGAGGCGAAAGACGCGCCGACGACAGCCGCCTGGATCAGCGCCGTCCTGCGTGGCGAGGCGCCGGTGCCGAGCGCGATCGAACGGCAGGTCGAACTGATCGTGGACGTCGCAAGAATGCCGGTGTGACGGCCTCGCAGTAAGCGCGACGACTCGCTCGCAGTCGCCCGGCGCGAGCGCGGCGGGTTGACACGCTGTCGCGCGCCGTCATACATTAGATCCATGCGTTCCCTTCCGAACACCCTCCGAATTACCTCCGGCCGCCTAGCGCGGCCCCTATCGCTACGCCTAGCGTAAGTCAGGCGTAGCGTCCGCGCGTCGGCAACCGCGTTGCCTTCGTCCGGTCCTCCCAGCTGTTCCCGTTTCATCCCCAAAGCGTAGTTCTTCACCACCTGTAGTCGTTTGCATTCGTCCGTTTACCGCGCGGACGAAGCACGAGGATCAAATGCACGTCGCATGGGCCATCTCCACGTCCGTTTTCGTCGTCTCGATGAGGTTGTTCATTCGCGCCCGTTCGTTGCTGCCGCTAACCACCGGTTGGCGGACCGTGCACCCGTGGCAGTCCGCCAACCGCTCGACGCCACACCCTTTTGCACACGACACCACGAACGAGGCTCACCATGTTGCGCAATCCCGCTGAAAAATACCGCCCCTTCCCCGCTGTACGACTGACCGGCCGCAAATGGCCGAGCCGCACGATCAACCAGGCGCCGGTCTGGATGAGCACCGATTTGCGCGACGGCAACCAGGCGCTCATCGAGCCGATGAACGCCGCACAAAAACTCGAATTCTTCGAGATGCTGGTCGCAATCGGCTTCAAGGAGATCGAGGTGGGCTATCCGTCGGCATCGCAAACGGATTTCGATTTCGTCCGCAAGCTGATCGAGGAAAACCGCATTCCCGACGACGTGACGATCGAGGTGTTCATGCCATCGCGAGCGGAACTGATCGCGCGCACATTCGAAGCGCTGGAAGGCGTGCCGCGCGCGATCGTGCATTTGTACAACGCAATCTGCCCGACGTTTCGCCGGATCGTTTTCAACCAGTCGAAGGCTGAAATCAAGGCGCTGGCCGTGGAGGGCACGCAAATCATCAAGGCGCATGCGCAGGCGCGGCCCGGCACGCACTGGACCTTCCAGTACTCGCCCGAAACGTTCAATACCGCCGAGCTGCCGTTTTCGCGCGAGGTATGCGACGCGGTGGCGCAGACATGGCGGCCCACGCGCGATCACAAAATGATCGTCAACCTTCCCGCGAGCGTGGAGGCGGCGACGCCGAACGTATTCGCCGACCAGATCGAATGGATGGATCGCAATCTCGCCTATCGCGACAGCATCGTGCTGTCCGTGCATCCGCATAACGATCGCGGCACCGCCGTGGCCGCCGCGGAACTGGCGCTGCTGGCGGGTGCGGACCGCGTCGAAGGCTGTCTGTTCGGCAACGGCGAGCGCACCGGCAATGTCGATCTCGTCGCGCTCGCAATGAATCTGGCTACGCAAGGCATCGACACGGGGCTCGATTTCTCGGATATGGCGGCGATCCGGCGCGTGGTGGAGCGGTGCAACCAGTTGCCGGTGGATCCGCGGCACCCGTATGCGGGCGATACGGTGATTCAGGCGAAGCATGGGGCGCGACAAGGCGTCGCGGCCGAAAAGACTGTCATGGTCGAGGCCGAAACGATGGGTAGTCGCGAGTGGAGCGGTGTGGATCAGGAGAGCGTCGCGGCCTGACAATCTGGCTCCGGGAGAGGCCTTGGGTAAGGCCTCGAATCAGGCCGCAAGTGAGGCCGCGATCAGCCCCACGCCGAAGCCAAAGCGGCACATGCGCGGGACACACGCAAACCACAAGCGAGCTACCCGCTCGCTCGTGGCAACCGGACGCTCAAAAGGCGCAACCGGCCCGATAGAGTGAGCTCAAAAGGTTCACTCGATTGCGCAACGCGTCGCTTGCCAGGCGATCAGGCGCCATTGCCCGTCTTCCTGCGTATGGATCGCCGTGTAGGCAATCGGAAACAGCAGCGCGCCGTTGTTCGCTTCCATTTCGATCAACGCCCGGCCGGTGACCACGCAGGTTTCCCGCCCGACCGGCAGCAGATCTTGCGACTGCACCTCGATCTGCCGATAGCGGCGGCGCCCCGCGACAATCCCGTCGATGAACTGCCGCTTCGTTTCCCGCTTGCCGTTCGTGTGAACGTAGCTCACGTTATCCGCGAGCAGCGAGTCGAGCGACTGGCCGTCGCCGTCGACCATTGCACGAAAACGCTCTCGCTCGACCGCGCGAATCGCTTCGAATATCTTTGCCACCATCGCTCAGCCCCTCGCACCGATGAGCCGAACGTGGCCACGGTCGTCAGAAGTTATATTGCAGATATAGCTGGTGGAAATTTATACCAGGATTCGGCTCTTTGATACCGCCGTTGGAAATATGCTGGAAGCGATAGCCCGCCTGATACTGCTGGCGGTTGCCGAACTGCATGCCCAGGCCGGCCATGTCAGCGAACTGGAACGCCGTGCCCAGCGTGAAGGTCGAAGATAGCCGAGGGCTCGAAAGCAAGCGGATGCCCGCGCCTACTTCGGCATATGGGCGGATCGGGCCCGATTCCTTGATGAAGCGGATGATCGGCGTCACGCCAACCTCGGCGATATTGTCGTGCACGTTGCCTTCGTTGGTGTGCCACCATGCCACATGCGCTTCGCCGATCAGCGAGAAATGCCAGTCGCCGATCTGCCACCAGGTCAGATCCGGATCCCAGACGATTCCCAGATCAAGTTTCTTGACGTGACGATCGCCGAGTCCACCGGCCACCTGTACGCCGAACTGGTCCGCTGAAGCCAATGCCGACATTCCCACCAGTACCGCCCCTGTCGCAATTTTTAGAGCCAGACCACGCAAAGCATTCTTTTTGTTGTTCATCTAACACCCGCTCTCCGCCGAACGTTGAACAATTCGTAACAGTTCTGCGTATTCTAAGGTCAATCTCGATTAAGTGGATCGTATGAAGGAATCCAATTTTTCGCAATTAGTCACTTCAAATTCAGCAAATATCGGTCACTTATCGTCTCAAATGCGCTTTGACAGGTAACTTCTACGCTCCAAACAGAGGTGCTGAAGAAGGCGTACCATGGCTATTGGATCGTGAATTTCAATAGCGATTTGCGGAACCTAGAAGGCCCTACGCCCTCTAAGTATTAGCACTCGGTAAATCAGAGTGCTAACATCCAACGCTGGAGTCGTTACCTGAACAAGCTTTTGTCTGATTCCAAAGGAGTTTCCTACGTGAGCCATGCAATGACCCTTCCGAGTACTCTGAGCCCGTCGTCGGCTAAGGCCGCTTCGGCAGGTGCGCTGGCGCTCTCGCATTCCTCGCTGCTGCCCGGTCAACTGGGCAATATCGACGCCTACATCCAGGCCGTAAATCGGATTCCGATGCTGACGCCGGCGGAAGAACGCCAGTTCGCCACCGAATTTCGCGAGCAGGACAACCTCGAGTCCGCGCGCCGTCTCGTCCTGTCGCACCTGCGGCTGGTCGTATCGATCGCGCGCAACTATCTGGGTTATGGACTGCCGCACGCCGACCTGATCCAGGAAGGCAATATCGGCCTGATGAAGGCCGTGAAGCGCTTCGATCCGGAGCAGAACGTGCGCCTCGTGTCGTACGCCATGCACTGGATCAAGGCCGAGATCCACGAATACATTCTGCGCAACTGGCGGATGGTGAAAGTCGCCACGACCAAGGCGCAGCGCAAGCTGTTTTTCAATCTGCGCAGCCACAAGCAAGGGCTGGGCGCGTTCACGCCGGACCAGATCGACGATCTGGCCAAAGAGTTGAACGTGAAGCGCGAAGAAGTTTCCGAAATGGAAACGCGTCTGTCCGGCGGCGACATCGCGCTGGAAGGCCAGGTTGAAGACGGCGAAGAGTCGTACGCACCGATCGCCTATCTGGCCGACTCGCATAGCGAACCGACCGCCGTGCTGGCTTCGCGTCAGCGCGACAAGCTGCAAAGCGACGGTATCGCAAGCGCGCTGGACGCACTGGACGCCCGCAGCCGCCGCATCATCGAGGCTCGCTGGCTGAAGGTGGAAGACGACGGCTCGGGTGGCTCGACGCTGCACGAACTCGCCGACGAGTTTGGCGTATCGGCCGAGCGGATTCGCCAGATCGAGGCGAGCGCAATGAAGAAGATGCGCGGTGCACTCACCGAATATGCGTAAAGCCTGAAGCGTTTCAGCATGCCGGTTCGTCCGGCGCGCGGTAGCCAACCGCTAAAGCCCCGCCCTCGCAAGACGGCGGGGCTTTTTTTCGCCCGCGCCGCCGCATGCCCCCCCAGGCGCCCGCATGCGTGCAACCCAATGCAAGGTCAACGCGTTTCTTGACGTAACACAAACCCGATAGCAATACTGGTCAAACGACGCAAGTCTCGCGACCCAATGCCGCAGCACGGAACCGTTGCGCGCGAGGTTCTGCTCCTAGAATCGGGATGCATTCGCCAGACCGTTGATGCGTTCAAGCGGCTTGGCGCCAGCCGGATTCACCGGTGTGAAGTTGCCTTCTACCGATCATGACCATAGCCCTCAATCGCAATACCGTCCGCCGCCCGAGCCTGCGCAAGAGGTTCCACGGCTGGGTGCGCGGTCCGACGTTGGCGCGGGACATCGCCATCGTCCTCGCCATCAAATTC
>NZ_JARESR010000037.1:0-81757 GCF_046028015.1 Paraburkholderia sp. RL17-383-BIF-A
TACGGCCGGCTGGAGCGCGCACATCATCGAGCAGCGCATCGACAACAAGATCATCCGTCCGAGCGCAAATTACACCGGACCCGAGAATTTGAAGTACCTGCCGCTAAATAGGAGAAAATAGCGGTCGCTGTGCGCTTTCAAAGCGCGTGCAGTTTAACCACGCGGTCGCCAGGACCGGTAGCCCGCGGAATGTTTAACTGAAACTAGATAGAAAGGTTTTCTCCATGAAAAAGCTGATGATCGCCGCCGTGATTGGCGCCCTGTCCACGACGATGCTGGCCGTCGCGACTGACGCCGTCGCGCAACCGGCGACCACCACGAAGCCGGCAGCCAACGCTGTCCCGAAAAAACCGCAGCCGAAGCGCCTGATCAAGCGCAAACCGAACCCGGCCAAGGAAGCAAAGGTCGATCCGGTGCCGGAAGGCGCGGAAAAGTGGTCGTGCAACGAAGGCCTCGCGTTCGAACTGAAGGGCGACATGAAGCGTGACCAGATCGTCACGGTTCACTGGGCTAACAAAAATTACAATCTGCCGCGCGAAGCAACCACCACGGGCGCAGACCGTTTCCACGACGCCGCAACGGGCATGGATCTCGTCGTGATCCCGACGAAGGCCATGTTGTTCTCAGACAAGGACAGCTCGCGCCTGGCCGACGAGTGCAAGACAGCAGCCATGGTTGAAGGCGCTCCGGCTCCGACGCAATCGAACGCGATCAACAAGAGCAGCAACTAAGTATCGTCATCAGGAAAACGTCCCGATGTCCGCTCCGATTTCCAACGTGCGACCCGACCCGGACCAAGTCCTGGTCGATATCGTCGATTACGTGCTGGAGTATCAGATCGACAGCACGCTCGCGCTGGAAACCGCGCGTCACTGCCTGATCGATACGCTCGGTTGTGGACTCGAGGCGCTCACCTACCCAGCCTGCACCAAGCTGATGGGACCGATCGTGCCGGGCACGATCGTCCCCAACGGCGCGAAGGTGCCCGGCACGTCGTTCCAGCTGGATCCCGTTCAGGCCGCCTTCAATATCGGCGCCATGATCCGCTGGCTCGACTTCAACGACACATGGCTCGCCGCCGAATGGGGCCACCCGTCGGACAACCTCGGCGGCATTCTCGCGACAGCCGACTGGCTCTCGCGCAGCGCCATCGCAGCCGGCAAAGAGCCGCTGGCGATGAAAGACGTGTTGATCGCCATGATCAAGGCGCACGAAATTCAAGGCTGTATCGCGCTCGAGAACTCCTTCAACAAGGTTGGGCTCGACCATGTGCTGCTGGTGAAACTGGCGTCGACCGCGGTGGTCGGCCAGTTGCTCGGTCTCACGCGCGACGAGCTGATCAATGCGGTCTCGCAGGCGTTTGTCGATGGGCATGCGCTGCGCACGTACCGCCACGCGCCGAACACCGGTTCGCGCAAGTCGTGGGCCGCGGGCGATGCGACATCGCGCGCGGTGCGTCTCGCGCTGATCGCGAAGACCGGTGAGATGGGCTATCCGTCGGTGCTGACGGCGAAGACGTGGGGCTTTTACGACGTTCTGTTCAAAGGCAACGCATTCAGGTTCCAGCGTCCGTACGGTTCGTATGTGATGGAAAATGTGCTCTTCAAGATTTCTTTTCCGGCAGAATTCCACGCACAAACGGCGGCGGAAGCCGCGATGAAGTTGCACGCGCAACTCAACGCAGCCGGAAAGCATGTGGACGACATTCGCAAGATCACGATCCGCACGCATGAAGCCGCGATTCGCATTATCGATAAGAAAGGCCCGCTGAACAATCCGGCCGACCGCGATCATTGCATTCAGTACATGATCGCCGTGCCGCTGATCCACGGCCGCCTGACGGCCGCGGACTATGAAGATTCGACCGCACAGGACGCGCGCATCGACGTGCTGCGCGCAAAGATGGAATGTGTCGAAGACCCGCAGTTCACGAAGGATTACCACGATCCGGAGAAGCGCTCGATCGCCAATGCACTGACGATCGAATTCAACGACGGTTCGACATTCGACGAAGTCGTAGTCGAATACCCGATCGGTCATAAACGTCGTCGCGAAGACGGGATTCCGTTGCTGGTCGAGAAGTTCAAGACCAACCTCGCGCGCCGCTTTCCGGTCAAGCAACAACTGGCGATTCTCGACGCGTCGCTGGATCAGGCAAGGCTCGAAGCCATGCCGGTCAATGAATACGTCGATTTGTACGTCATCTAGTCAGGTACAGTAGTTCCGCGATCAAACCAAGGAAAACACCATGGCCCACAACCTCCACAAAACGCTCAAGGAATTCGACAGCGGTTCCGGCAAAGGCAAGTTCTACTCCCTGCCGCAACTCGGCAAGGCACTGAACATCAAGATCGACCGCCTGCCGGTTTCGATCCGTATCGTGCTGGAATCGGTGCTGCGTAACTACGACGGCAAGAAAATCGCCGAAGAACACATTGAGCAACTCGCGAACTGGAAGCCGACCGCAGCGCGTGTCGATGAAATTCCGTTCGTGGTGTCGCGTGTCGTGCTGCAAGACTTTACTGGCGTGCCGCTGCTCGCCGACATCGCCGCGATGCGCGGTGTCGCGAAACAGATGGGCAAGGATCCGAAGTCGATCGAACCGCTGGTCCCGGTCGATCTGGTCGTCGATCACTCGGTGCAGATCGATCACTTCCGCGAAAAGAATGCGCTCGACCTGAACATGAAACTGGAATTCCAGCGCAACAACGAGCGCTACCAGTTCATGAAGTGGGGCATGCAGGCATTCGACACGTTCAAGGTCGTGCCGCCGGGCGTCGGTATCGTTCACCAGGTGAACCTGGAATACCTCGCACGCGGCGTGCACAAGAAGGCTGAAGGCGCGGACACGGTGTACTACCCGGATTCGCTGGTCGGCACCGATAGCCACACCACCATGATCAACGGTATCGGCGTGGTGGGCTGGGGCGTGGGCGGCATCGAGGCGGAAGCCGGCATGCTCGGCCAGCCGGTGTACTTCCTGACGCCGGACGTGGTCGGCGTCGAACTGAAGGGCAAGCTGCGCGAAGGCCTGACGGCGACCGATCTGGTCCTGACCGTCACCGAACTGCTGCGTAAAGAGAAGGTAGTCGGCAAGTTCGTCGAGTTTTTCGGCGAAGGCACGAAGTCGCTGTCGCTGCCGGATCGTGCAACGATCGGCAACATGGCGCCGGAATACGGCGCAACGATGGGCTTCTTCCCGGTCGACGAAAAGACCATCGACTATTTCAAGGGCACGGGCCGCACCGACGCAGAAATCTCCGCCTTCGAAAACTACTTCAAGGCGCAAGGTCTGTTCGGTATTCCGAAGGCCGGCCAGATCGACTACACCAAGGTCGTCACGCTGGATCTCGGCACGGTCACGCCGTCGCTGGCAGGTCCGAAGCGTCCGCAAGACCGTATCGAAATCGGTCATGTGAAGTCGACCTTCAGCGACCTGTTCTCGAAGCCGGTGGCGGAAAACGGCTTTGCGAAGAAGGCGGAAGACCTCGACGCGCAATACACCACGAGCAACGGCGTCGACGTGAAGAACGGCGACATCCTGATCGCGGCCATCACGTCGTGCACGAACACCTCGAACCCGAGCGTGCTGCTCGCCGCCGGCCTGCTGGCGAAGAAGGCTGTCGAAGCCGGCCTGACGGTCGCTCCGCACATCAAGACGTCGCTGGCGCCGGGATCGCGTATCGTCACGGAATACCTGACGAAGACCGACTTGATGAAGTATCTCGACAAGCTCGGTTTCACGCTGGCCGCTTACGGTTGCACGACCTGTATCGGTAACGCGGGCGATCTGACGCCGGAACTGAACGAAGCGATCACGAAGAACGACATCGTCGCGGCAGCGGTTCTGTCGGGCAACCGTAACTTCGAAGCGCGTATTCACCCGAACATCCGCGCCAACTTCCTGGCCTCGCCGCCGCTGGTCGTCGCTTACGCGATCGCCGGCAACATCACGCGCGACCTGATGACCGAACCGGTCGGCAAGGGCAAGGGCGGCAAGGACATCTACCTGGGCGACATCTGGCCGACCAGCGAAGAAGTCAACGCGCTGCTCAAGTTCGCGCTGGACGCCGACGCGTTCCGCAAGAACTACGCATCGCTGACCAAGAAGGGCGACCTGTGGAGCAAGATCGAAGGCGAAGAAGGTCAAGTCTACGACTGGCCGAAGTCGACCTACATCGCTGAGCCGCCGTTCTTCGGCAAGGACTTCTCGATGACGCCGGCCGACAGCATTGCTGCTGTGACGAACGCGCGTGCACTGGGCATCTTCGGTGACTCGGTCACGACCGACCACATCAGCCCGGCTGGCTCGATCAAGGAAGACTCGCCGGCGGGCAAGTGGCTGAAGGAAAACGGCGTGCAGAAGGCCGACTTCAACAGCTACGGCTCGCGCCGCGGCAACCACGACGTGATGATGCGCGGCACGTTCGCGAACGTGCGGATCAAGAACCTGATGATCCCGGCGAAGGCAGACGGCTCGCGCGTGGAAGGCGGCCTGACGATTCACCAGCCGAGCGGCGAACAACTGTCGATCTATGACGCAGCAATGAAGTACATCGACGCCGGCACGCCGACCGTCGTGTTCGCGGGCGAAGAGTACGGCACGGGCTCGTCGCGTGACTGGGCTGCAAAGGGTACGCAACTGCTGGGCGTGAAGGCTGTGGTCGCACGCAGCTTCGAGCGGATCCACCGTTCGAACCTGGTCGGCATGGGCGTTCTGCCGCTGCAGTTCAAGGGCTCGGATAGCGTGCAGTCGCTCGGTATCACCGGCGAAGAAACGTACGACATCGAAGGCCTCGGCGCTGACTTCAAGCCGCAACAGGAAGTGACGCTGGTGATTCGCGGCAAGGACGGCAAGGAGAAACGCGTGCAGGTACTGCTGCGTATCGACACGCCGATCGAAGTCGACTACTACAAGCACGGCGGGATTCTGCCGTTCGTGCTGCGTTCGCTGCTGGCCGCTTAAGGCTGGCGATAGCGCAAACAGCTTGGCTGTTTTGCAGGGGCTGCGTCCTGTGGAGGACGTGGCCGACTTTGAAGCCCGACCATTGGTCGGGCTTTTTTTTCGCCGCTACTTCGGGATGCGACCTGTCTGGAACGCGTCCGGGTTGTCGGTGATCCTGCGCTGGGTCATGTGGACGCTCCAGTCGGTATCACCCGGCGTCGGCGCGCCGGTGCGCGTTGTGATTGTCGCGCGACGCATCTGCGCCGCCCAATCGAGCAGCGCCGTGCGCTCGGCCGTTTCATTTGCGGACGAGGAGCGTGCAGTCCACTCGGATGACTTCGACGCGGAGGGCCGCGTGGCCGGGTTGGCTGTGCGGCTCAATGCGAGGCGCCCGTCGACTTGCGCTTTGCTGAAGCGCACGATCGGAAGCGGGTGATCCACCTTCGCGGGACGGCTCGGCGCCGTTCGATGCATCGGCTCTCGCAGCTCGGCATGTGACGCGATCTGTTCGATACGTTGCGGCTTTGCAGTCGGGACATGGCCAAACGCAGTGCGCGGGGACGTATTAGTCTGCGTAGGCGCTCCGGACACTGCGGCCTTTGGTGTCGCATTGGTCTGCGCGGGCGTTCCGGACACAGCAGCCTTTGGTGTCGATATTGAACTAGCCGCCAAGGCTTCGTCTTGCGCAATCGTTCCGGCGAATTCAGCTGGCGAACGAAGCGCCACCGGCCGTGTTACCGCCGTGGCCGCCAGCTTGCCCGCGTCGTGCGTCGTACAGGTGGTCAGCAGCCAGGCTAGCGCAATGCTGCAGCCCGCGAAGATCGCCGCTCCGAGCACATGATCCGACCGCGTCGAACGCGGGCGCACACGCCCCATCTCCAGGTAATACCTCGCTTCGGCCAGCTGTTCGTCGAAGCGGCGCGAGTGGTCGCGCCGTTGAGGCAGTTTATAGAACAACAGAAACTTCACGCCCGGTGGAAACGGCCCGCGACGTGCCGCCGACGCCCCGCGTTGTACCGCATTCTCGATTACCTGTTGAGCGCCGGTGCGTGCTCCGGGTTGCGGTTCGCGTTGCGCCGCGGTCTGCGCCGGCCGCCGCCGCGATCCGAAGGGCGGCGGCAATGCATCGAACGGCCGCGCGACCGGAAGCGCCAGATCGCCTTCGATCAAAGCCAGCGGTCGGCTCATCGTGAGGTGCTCCGGTACGCGCAGGCCGTTGCTTCGAGTTGCGTGACAAGGATTCTCGCGCGCGCCATTAGCGCGTCGGCTAAGGTGGCTCTGTGCTCACGAGGCGATACGCTCGCGCGCCGCAACGCGTCCATCAAATCTCGCGCGCCGACGAGCCCCACTGCGCCACTCAAACGGTGCAGCACACCTTGGAGATGCTCAAAGTGACCTTCACGAAGCAACCCGCTGAGCCGCCCGAGGTCGTCGTTCATTGCGTCACGCCAGTTGGTGATAAATGCTTGAAGATCGACTCCCTCTTCAGACAAGGCATCCAGATAACGGCTGTCGAAGGGCTCAAAGGAGCCGCTCGTTGAGCGATCCCGTGGCTGCGCGGCTCTGGAGAAAGGAGGCGTCTCGACGTTACCGCAAGTCGTTTGCGCGGACCGCACCGATTGTTCGACGCAAAACGGCGCGTTGAAGATTGCTCGAGGGCCTTCCTCAAGACCGCTCGAGACGCGGAGTTCGCCGCGCATGCGTTGCGCCAATATTCTGCAAAGCGACAAACATGCTTCAGCGTCGCCAAGCCATCTGGCCATCTGTGGGTCTTCAATAGTTGGAGCGTAAAGTGGCTGCGGGACAGCGGGCGCGTGTTTGACGGGCGCATCGACCACGCTGATAAAAATTCGTTGCGAGTTCGAACTCAACGGCTGTGCCCGCACGACGAGCGAAATCTCTCCCTGCACGGTGAGTTGAATCGTTCGATTGAGCAAATGGAAAACGAGCTGCCCCAGGCGGGCGCCGTCGGCAAGAATCGTTTCAGCTACCGATTGATCGACACACACGCGCAAACGCAAGTCGCGACGACGTGCGAATGGAGTGAGCAGAGCGATAACACCACCTATCACTTCGCGCAGATCCGTCATGCTCTCGTCAAGAACGAAAGCGCGGGATCCCAATGGCGAGGCATCCAGCAGATCGTTAAGCGTTTGACTCCACGTACACGCGGAAGAACGGGACAGGCTCACTATGGTCATAACCCACACAACCTAATCGACCAAACGATGCGAAGTCGCAAACTCGATGAGTCCTGCCAGTGACGAAAGACCGAGTTTTTCCTGGATGCGGCTCTTGTAAGTGCTGACAGTTTTGTCGCTCAAGGATAGGCGGCCGGCAATATCCCGATTGCTCACACCGCGCGCCAGATATTGCAATACCTCCACCTCTCGCGCTGACAAGGCGCTCAGTCCGCTCACGGCCTCAGCTTCGGCGCTGTCAGCCGGGAAGCAGTCGTAGCCAAACAAGACCGTTTTTAGCGCAGTGAGCAGTTCACTGATTTCCCGGCCTTTTCCGACATAACCATTTGCGCCGGCGCTGCGCGCATAACCGGCCATAATATGTTCCGGTTTGGCAGAAAGAACAAGAATACATATTTTTGTATTTTTATCTCGAATTCGGCGAATCAAGGAAAGCCCGTCGAGCCGCGGCAAGTCGAGATCGATAATAACCAGATCCGGACTTTCCGTGAAGACCATGGCCAGACCTTCCTCCCCGTCGCCGCATGCGCCGACCAGTTCCAGTTCCGGGTCAGCATGCAACACGCTGGCTATTGTCCCCCGAATGATCGGATGATCGTCAATAATCACGATTCTCTTCATTAGCCGCTCCATTTTCTGATATTAATTAATGGGCGAAACCGAATCGACATAGCCCAACAAGAATCAAATTAAATATTAGCAATATTGCGAAAACATTTCTTCGAGGCGACACAGCGATATTTCCGCAATATTCAGGGGATTTTTCTTTCACGGAACATTGAAATTCCTTACGTGCAGACCGCCATTGCCAACACTCGCGAAAGCAGGAATGGCCCGGCCGTGACAGCCGGGCCATTCTTCACCCTCAATGCTCCTGCTGGTCTTGCAGATCGGGTTGGTTTTGCGTCCGCTGGTACTGCGGCAGGGCCGACGTCCGCGCGCTCGCCGCACTTGCGTGCACGAAGTCCAGTTCGACGCGACGGTTCGGTCCCAGACAGGCGATCAGAGCCTCGTGGTTGCGTTCGTTACACTGCACCACCGGGTCTTCCCTACCGCGACCGCGTGCCGAGATCGGTGTGGTGACACCGCCGCTCTGCAAGTAACGCTTCACAGTCTCAGCACGTTTGGCTGACAGCTGCCGGTTGTAGCTGTCGGTGCCGAGTCGGTCCGTATAGCCATCAATGCGGATGCTCGTCACGTCGTCAGTCTGCTTGAGATTGCGGATCAGTTCGTCGAGCTTGGCCTTACCGGCCGGCAGCATGCCGGCGAGGTCGCCCCGATCGAATCTGAAAGTCGCGTCGGCTTGCAGCGTCATCTTCTGCGGAATCGCCGCGATTGGTGCGGCGGCCGGCGGCGGCGTGCAGGCTTCGAGCGCGGCACCGACGCCGGGCATGCTCTTTTCGACGCCATCGACCAGGCGCTTGCTCTCGTCGAAGTCACGCGTCCACGCCTCGTGGCCGGCGTGAATCAACTCGACTTCAGAGCATGCTGTCAGGCGCTGCGCTTCCTGGCATTGCGGGAACAGCGGCGACGTCTTGACCGCAAGGATCTGCTTCCACAAATCCGGCCGGAGTACCGAAGCGGTCCGCAAGTCGGGATTGTCCGCTGAGAGACCCTGGCCACTTTCCAGTGCGGTGGTCAGGCGATTGGCCTGGGTCAACGCTTCTTCGACAAAACCCCAACCGTCGTGACTGGAGCGTTCATCGGCGGCCGCGTTCAGCCAACATTGCGCCTTGTCGCCAAAATAGTTGTTCTTGCGCTCACCCAGTGCATTCAGACGAGTCTGCACGGCGCTCAACATCGCACCGTTCTTGATGCCGCCATAGGTTGCGATCCACTGCGGCGTCACGGCGCCGGCTGCCTGGCTCTGCGTCGCGCTGAACCCGTTCTGCAGAACGGTAGGGTCCTGAATCTGCAGCCGGTCACGCGTCGCGGACGACGAACATCCTGCGAGCATCGCGGCAAGCGCGATGGCAATTAACGAATACTTCATGTCTGTTTCTCATGGAAAGAGGGTCGCACGGAAACTTCCCGTGCGACCCAGACGGCTAACGTTTCGAGCCTCTAATCAAAGCCTCGCGGCAGTTGCTTAGTTGCCGAGGACGATACCGATACCAGCGCGAACGATGGTGCTATTGCCGCCCGAGGTGGACACGCCAAGGTTGTAGTTGATCGTGCCCTTCTCATTCCAGCGGGACACGCCCAGACCGACGGACTGGTAGCCGCGATAGTTGGCGACACCCGCGTTCAGCGTGGTACGGCCCGGCAGATACGGCGTAACGATGTTCAGCGCCGATGCCGAAGCGATACCCTTGGCTGCGTTACGGTCAACGTTGTTGATCGAGTTGCTCATGTTGCCCATGGCACTGTTCAACTGATTCAGGTTGACCGCGTCGGTGCCTTGCGTACCGGCTGCGACGTTGGTGATCTGACGCTCTGCACCGGCGGAACCCACCGACACCGAGTTGTCGCGATCCGTCGTCGAGTTGGCACCCAGTGCGACCGCGTTGGCGTTCGGAGCCGAAGCGCCCGTACCCATCGCGACCGAGTTGTTGCCCGTCGTCACCGTGTTCTTGCCGATTGCAATCGATTCGCTACCGGTTGCCGAAGCACCGTTACCGATCGCGATCGAGTCCGAACCCGAGGCGACTGCTGCCGTACCGCCCGAAGCTGGCGTGTTGATGTTGACGAAGGTCGAGCTGCCCGCGCCGCCGTTCGCCAGGTTGTTCACCTGACTTTCGAGGGTCGAGAACTGCGAGTAGTTGACCGCGTCCGTTGCGGCTGAACCCGCCGCTACGTTCGTCAGCGTCACCGGTGTCGTGGAACCTGCGCCGCCGAGCGTTACCTTGCCCCTCGATGCGTCGTCGTACGAAACGCCGTTCGTGGTGCCGCCTGCGCCGCCGTTCTCCGCGACATACGATTGCATCTGGCCGAAGTTGACCGCGTCGGTCAGGTCCGTGCCCGCTGCTACGTTCTTCAACTGGGTCGGCGCACCGCCCGCGTTGAAGGTTACCGTTCCCTTGGCCAGGTTGTCGTAGGCGACGAACGAGTTGGTCACGTTGCCCGACGTGTCGACGTTCAAACCAGCGGCCTTCAATTGCGCAAGGTTCACTGCCTGATCGTCGCTCGTCGCGGCGGCGAGGTTTGCAATTGTCACGGGAGTGGTCGAACCCGCACCGCCCAAGGTCAGCTTGCTATGTGCCGTCGTGTCGTAAATCACGCCATCCGGATTGCCGCCGGTGGCGATCGCCGCATTGAGTGCGCCAATCGCCGAATCGACGCCGCTGTACGAGTTGCCAGCAACGGTGTACGTGGGCTTGGAAATCTGACCGCTGGAACTCATCGTCGAGCCACCACCCAACGCGGCCGCCGTGCTGGTCATCGCGCCATACAACTGCGAGCCGTTGATCGCGTCCTTGCTGCCCGACGTGACTTGACCCACCGCAATGTTGGTCAACGCGACCGGAACGGATGCGCCAACGCCACCCAACGTGACCTTACTCTTGGTCGAATCGTCGTACGCGACGAAGCTGTTCGTCACCACGCCGCTGCTGTTGATGTTCGCGCCCATGGCCTGCAACTGCTGCAGGTTCACCGCGTCCGTGCCGTTCGTACCGTTCGCCACGTTGATGATCTGGCGTTCCGCACCCACCGCACCCACCGACACCGCATTCGCACGGCTGGCCACCGAGTTCGCACCCAGCGCCACCGAGTTGGCTGCCGTCGCGTTCGCTGCGCCGCCAATCGCCACCGAGTTCGCACCCGTTGCCGTCGAATCGGCCAGCGTCGAATTGGCGTGGAAATACTTGATGCCGCCGCCGTTCACGATGTTGTTGACCGTGTTGGTCACGTTACCCGTGATGTTTGCGACGTTAGCCGCCAGGTTCGCGACGTTTGCGTTGGTCTGATACAACTGGCCACCGTTGACCGCGTCCGTGCTGTTGGCCGTCAAGCCGCCCGCCTTCACGTTCGTGATCGTCGTGCCACCCGTGCCCTTCAGCGTGATCGAGCCCTTGGTCGTGTCGTCGTACGCCACGAAGCTGTTCGTCACCACGCCGCTGCTGTTGATGGTGCCGCCCATGGCCTGCAACTGCGCCACGTTGACCGCGTCGTTGTTCGCCACACCGTTGGCCACGTTCGACACCTTCACCGGCGTGCCTGCGCTGCCCAGCGTCACCGACGTATGCGCCGATGTGTCGTAGACCACCGCGTTAGGCGAGCCGCCGCCCGCAACCGCGTTGATCGCAGCATTCATCTGACCCAGGTTCACCGCGTCGGTATTCGCCGTACCGGCGGCGACGTTGATGATCTGGTTTTGCTGAGTGCTGCTACCCACCGAGACAGCGTTCGCGCGGTCAGCCACTGCGTTGTAGCCGATCGCGACAGCATTCGCTGCGCTCACCGACGAGCCCAAACCTAGCGCCATGCTGTTCGTGGCGGATTGGCTAATGAACGTACGGTAGCCAATCGCAACTGAGCCCGCGCTCGTGGCGCTCGCTTCCGTGCCGATCGCCAGCGAGTTGAGCGCCTGGGCTCGCGAGTTGTAACCGATGGCCAGCGAATTGGCCGAATTAGCACCGACCGACGCGCTATAACCGATTGCCGTCGAATTCACCGACGCTACCGCCGCTCCCGTACCGACCGACGTGGAAGCATCGCTGCCGGCAATGGAGCCAGCGCCTACAGCCAGCGCGCCGATACCGGTTGCCGCCGCGCCCGGACCGATCGCCATCGCGTTCAGGTCGTTCGAGGCAGACGTGGTCAGACCCGGAGTGATGGTTTGGCTAACGGCAATGTAGTTCGTCACCGGCACCGCACCCAGCAGCAGCGACTTCGCACCGCTTTGCTGCGTGGACTGCAGAAGCTTGGACTGGAGTGCGTCCAGCTGGGCCACCGTAGCCGCGTCGGTGTCGTTGATACCGTTTGCTACGTGGGTGATCCGCATTTCCGCGCCGCGCGCACCGACCGACACCGTGTTCGCCGCATCCGTAGAAGCGTTCACGCCGATGGCTGTCGAATTGTCGTACTTCGAAGTCGCGCCTGAACCGATCGCCAGCGAGTTGGTGCCGGTCGCCATTGCGTTGCCGCCGATTGCAATGGATTCGCTACCGCTTGCCTGTGCTGCGCCGCTCTGCGAAATGATCTTCACGTACTTCAGGTTAGTCGAGAAGTTCGTGTTGATATTGCCGAGCTGGGTATCGACGGCAGCCAGTGCATCGCCAACGTTGTTGTACGTCGAGCCGGTGATCTCATAGGCCGGCGCCGTGATCGTGCCGTCCTTGGCGATCGCCGCGCCACCGCCGAGCGCGCCAGCCACGCTGTTGGCTGTCTGGTACAGCTGCGAGCCGTTGATGGCGTCGCTGCTCGTTGAAGTAACCGCACCGGCGGCGAGGTTCGTCAGCGTTACCGGCGTTGTCGAGCCGGCGCCACCTAACGTCACCTTGCCCTTGGTCGTATCGTCGTACGCGACGAAGCTGTTCGTCACCACGCCGCTGCTGTTGACGTTCGCGCCCATGGCCTGCAACTGCTGCAGGTTGACCGCGTCGGTGCTGTTCGTCGCGTTCGCCACGTTGATGATCTGGCGCTCCGAACCGACCGCACCCACTGACACCGCGTTCGCGCGGCCAGCCACCGAATTCGCGCCCAGCGCCACCGAGTTGGTCGCAGACGCGTTCGCTGCACCGCCGATCGCCACCGAGTTCGTGCCGCTTGCTGACGAATCGGCCAGCGTCGATTTCGCGTTGAAATACTTGATGCCGCCACCGCTGGTGATGTTGTTCACCACGTTGGTCAAGTTCGTCAAGTTGCCCGCGACGTTCGTCACGTTCGCGTTCGTTGCGTACAGCTGGCTGCCGTTCACCGCGTCGAGGCTCACGGACGTCAACGCCCCCGCCTTCACGTTCGTGATCGTCGTGCCACCCGTGCCCTTCAGCGAGATCTTGCCGAGCGTCGTATCGTCGTAGGCGACGAATGAGTTCGTCACGTTGCCGCTGGTGTCGACAGTCACGCCCATCTGCTTGAGCTGACCGAGGTTCACCGCGTCCGCGCTCACCACGCCGGCGGCGACGTTCGTCAGCGTCACCGCCTTCGTCGAGCCCGAGCCGCCAAGGGTGACCTTGCCCTTGCTCGTGTCGTCGTAGGCAACGAAGCTGTTCGTCACCACGCCGCTGCTGTTGACGTTCGCACCCATAGCCTGCAACTGCTGCAGGTTGACCGCGTCGGTGCTGTTCGTCGCATTCGCCACGTTGATGATCTGGCGTTCCGAACCGACCGCACCGACCGACACCGCGTTCGCGCGGCTAGCCACCGAGTTCGCGCCCAGCGCCACCGAGTTGGTCGCCGACGCGCTCGCTGCACCGCCGATCGCCACCGAGTTCGTGCCGGTTGCCGACGAATCGGCCAGCGTCGAGTTGGCGTGGAAATACTTGATGCCGCCGCCGTTGGTGATGTTATTCACCACGTTGGTCACGTTAGCCAGGTTTCCTGCAACGTTCGTCACGTTGCCTGCAACGTTCGCCACATTCGCATTCGTCGAGTACAGCTGGCTGCCGTTCACCGCGTCGAGGCTCGTGGACGTCAATGCCCCCGCCTTCACGTTCGTGATCGTCGTGCCACCCGTGCCCTTCAGCGAGATCTTGCCGAGCGTCGTATCGTCGTAGGCGACAAATGCGTTCGTTACGTTACCGCTACTGTCGATCGTGCCGCCCATGGCCGTGAGTTGCGCCATATTGACTGCGTCGCTATTCGCCACGCCGTTTGCCACGTTCGTCAGCGTCACCGCCTTCGTCGAGCCCGAGCCGCCAAGGGTGACCTTACCCTTGCTCGTGTCGTCGTAGGCAACGAAGCTGTTCGTCACCACGCCGCTGCTGTTGACGTTCGCACCCATGGCCTGCAACTGCTGCAGGTTGACCGCGTCGGTGCTGTTCGTCGCATTCGCCACGTTGATGATCTGGCGTTCCGAACCGACCGCACCGACCGACACCGCGTTCGCGCGGCTAGCCACCGAGTTCGCGCCCAGCGCCACCGAGTTGGTCGCCGACGCGCTCGCTGCACCGCCGATCGCCACCGAGTTCGTGCCGGTTGCCGACGAATCGGCCAGCGTCGAGTTGGCGTGGAAATACTTGATGCCGCCACCGTTGGTGATGTTATTCACCACGTTGGTCACGTTGGCCAGGTTTCCTGCAACGTTCGTCACGTTGCCCGCAACGTTCGCCACATTCGCATTCGTCGAGTACAGCTGGCTGCCGTTCACCGCGTCGAGGCTCGTGGACGTCAATGCCCCCGCCTTCACGTTCGTGATCGTCGTGCCACTCGAACCCTTCAGCGAGATCTTGCCGAGCGTCGTGTCGTCATAGGCGACGAAGCTGTTCGTCACCACACCGCTGGTGCCGATGGCCGCACCCATGGCTGTGAGCTGCGCCACGTTGACTGCGTCGCTATTCGCCACGCCGTTTGCCACGTTAGTCAGCGTCACCGCGTTTGTGGCGCTTGTACCACCCAGCGTCACCTTGGTTCGCGCCGTCGTGTCGTATTGCACGCCGTTGGCCGTGCCGGTCGATACCGCCGCGTTGATGGCCGACCCGACGTCGGTGTAGGTCTGACCGCCAATCGTGAAGTTCGGCTTCTTGATCGTGCCGTCCGAGTTCACAGCCGCGCCGCCGCCGATGATGGAGGTCACGCCCGACAACTGGTTGACGTTGACCGCGTCGGTGCCGCTCGTACCAGCCGCCACGTAGGTAATCTGGCTCTGCTTGCTCGAACTGCCCACCGACACGACGTTAGCCCGATCCGCGACCGAGTTGTAGCCGATCGCGACGCCATTCACGGCGCTCACTGACGCATTCAGCCCCAATGCCAAACCGTTCGTGGCGGACTGGTTCACGAAGGCTGCGTACCCAAGCGCGACCGAACCGGCACTCGTGGCGCTGGCGAAGGAGCCAAGAGCCATGGTGTTGTTTGAATTCGCACGCGAGTTATAGCCGATCGCCAGCGAGTTGACCGAGTTGGCACCGACTATCGCGCTGTAACCGATTGCAGTCGAGGCCACCGACGCCACGCCAGCGCCCGTGCCGATTGCCGTGGAAGCATCGCTGCCGGCGGCGGAGCCCGAGCCTACAGCCAGCGCGCCAACACCGGTTGCAGCCGCGACCGGACCAATTGCCATTGCGTTCAGGTCGCTCGAAGCGGACGTGCTTCCGCCGCCGGTCACGTTCGAGCTCACTGCGATGTAGCTCGTCACCGGCACTGCGGCGCCCAGCAGCAAGGATTTCACACCGCTGCTTTGTTGCGTGCTCTGCAGTTTTGACTGAAGCGCATTAAGCTGGGCCACCGTGGCTGCGTCGGTGTCGTTGAGACCGTTTGCCACGTGCGTGATGCGCATTTCCGCACCACGGGCGCCAACGGACACAGTGTTGTCCGCGTCCGTGGTGGCGTTCACGCCGATCGCCGTCGAATTGTTGTACTTTGCAGTCGAGCCTGCGCCGATCGCCAGCGAGTTGGAGCCGGTCGCCATTGCATTGCCGCCAATCGCAACGGATTCGCTGCCGCTTGCCGATGCCGCACCCGCCGATGAGACCACCTTGACGTACTTCGCCGCGCCGACCAGATCGCCGGCGGCCGTATTGAGCGCGTTCAGCGCGTCGCCAACATTGCCGTATGTCGCGCCGCTGATCGTGTAGCCCGGCGCCGAGACCGTGCCGTCCTTGTTGACCGTCGAGCCGGCGCCGAGTGCGGCGGCCACGCTGTTGGACACGTTGTACAACTGAGCGCCGTTCACTGCGTCGGTGCTGCCCGATGCGATCCGGCCGGCCGCCACGTTCGTCAGCGCTACCGGAGCCGAAGCGCCCACGCCGCCCAGCGTAAGGCTGGTATGCGAGGACGAATCATAGACCACCGCGTCAGGCGAACCGCCGCCGCTAATCGAGGCGTTGGTAATTGCCGTGTTCATCTGCGCCAGGTTCACCGCGTCGGTATCTTGCGTACCCGCCGCGACGTTGATGATCTGGCGTTCAGAGCCGGTCGCGCCTACCGATACCGCGTTCGCACGGCCCGCCACCGAGTTGGCGCCCAGTGCGACCGAGTTGGCTGCCGACGCATTCGCTGCACCGCCGATCGCCACGGCATTCGCGCCCGTTGCCGACGAATCGGCCAGCGACGAATTCGCGTGGAAATATTTGATGCCGCCACCGTTCTGGATATTGTTGACGGTGTTGGTCACGTACGTGACGTCGCCCGCGACGTTTGCGACATTGCCGGCGACATTCGCCACGTTCGCGTTTGTCTGGTACAGCTGGCTGCCGTTTACCGCGTCCAGGCTCGATGCCGTCAGTACACCTGCCTTCAGGTTCGTGATCGTCGATCCGCTCGCGCCCTTCAGCGTGACCGAGCCCTTGGTCGAGTCGTCATAGGCAACGAAGCTGTCTGCCACCGTGCTGCTGCTGATGCTTGCTGCCACGGCCTGCAACTGCTGCAGGTTGACCGCGTCAGTGGCACTCGTACCGTTCGCCACGTTGATGATCTGGCGTTCCGAACCGGTCGCGCCCACGGACACCGAGTTCGCACGGTCGGACAACGAGTTGGCACCCAGCGCCACCGAGTTGGCTGCCGTCGCGATCGCCGCACCACCGATCGCCACCGCATTCGTACCGACTGCCGACGAATCGGCCAGCGACGAATTCGTGTGGAAGTACTTGGCGCCGCGGTTGTACAGATTCACCACAATGTCACCGACATTGCTTGCCAGCGCGCTAACGTTCTGGTTCGTCGCGTACAACTGTGCGCCGTTCACCGCGTCCGTGCTCAAGGCCGACGAAATATCGCCCGGCGCCACGTTCGTGAGCTTGACCGTCGTCGTGTGGTCGGTGCCGCCGAGCGTGACCTTGTCACGCGCCGATGTGTCGTAGGTCACCACGAGCGGCGAGCCCGCAATGCCGTTGTTCACGATGTTGTTGACGACGTTCGTCACGTTGGCAAGATTGCCCGCCACGTTCGCAACGTTATTGACGACGTTCGTTACGTTCTGATTCGTCTGGTACAGCTGCGAGCCATTCACCGCATCCGTACTCCAGATGGACGAGATGTCGCCAGCCGTCAGGTTCGTGATCTTGGTGCCGCCCGCTCCCTTGAGCGTGATCTGCGTCGATGCCGAAGTGTCGTACGTCACGGCGTTGGGAGTGACCTCACCGCCCCCACCACCGCTGACGCTTGCGATCGCGGCGTTCAGCTGGTCGACGTTGACAGCGTCCGTGCCCGCGGCGCCCGCGGTCACGTTGACGATCTGTCTCGTGTACTGCGATTTTCCATCCGCCGACAGATAGCCCACCGACACAGCGTCACTGCGGCTGGCGACCGAACCGGCGCCGAGCGCAACTGAATTGGTGCCGATCGCGGAGGTGTTTGCACCGTATGCGCTGGAATTTTTGCCAATCGCCAGCGACGACGGTCCGGAAGCAACGGAACTCGTGCCAATCGCTCGCGCGTCTGTAGACGGGTCGCTCGACGGGGAGTTAGCCTGGAAGTACCGCGTGCGCTGATAGACCTGAGCGCCGTTCACCGCGTCCGTGCTCGTCGACGATATGTCGCCGGGCGCCAACGCGGTGATCTTGTTGCCGCTCATGTTGACATCGTTGATCATGTAGATGCCAGTCTCGGCCGCGAGCTCCAGGTGGCCATCCTGATAGCCCGTTACGCGGGCAGTGATTTGACCACTGTTGAAACCCCATGCACCGTCGGTGGAGGCCGCGTTGTTCAACGAGAACGACATGCCGTCACCGGACGCATTCCCGCCACCATAAGGAGCACAACTCATGAAACCGACGGCGCTCGACAGCGGTCCCCACGAAGAACCTAGGCCTCCCACGCCTGCGGGGCACAACTCCAGTCCGCCGTTTCCGGTGACCGCCTGGGCGGCTGCCGTGCCCGGCAGCATGGCCACGCCGATTGCCATGGCAAGCGGCATGAACGCTGTTTTCAACGGGGCTCCCTGACGGCTCGCCACGTCACTCGCGGACGAGATCGTGCAGGAAGACGCAGAGCCCGAACCGCTGTGCACCTTGGCAGTCTCGGGCGCAGCCACCCACGTTCCTGAAGCGTCGTTCCAGACGCTGATATAAGACTTATTCATAAATTTCCCAGTATGACTAACGGGCCAGCCCCGCTCTTTCATGCGGTGCAAATCTAACCGTCAGCCCTATCCCTAAAAATCAGAGCACGCGAAATGCGCGTAGGAATTTTCTGAATTGGCGCAAGATAAGTCATAGCTCGCCTAATTACCGCAGCCAGCTTGAATCTGCAGTGCTTTCACTACCTATAAGCCAAGCCGTCTTCTTGCATTTCTGTGGCGTCGCCGCGACAAAACAAGCGGCTATACAGCACCGCATTTGCCTGCCAGCCCGCCTGATTCATGAATTGAAAGCCTCTTCCGGATATGCAGCTCGGCATGCGGAATTACGCCGCCAAGCCTCAGAAACTTCGCAACCCTAAGAAGTCCACAGATTCTTATACTCCGCCCCGACACCATTGCCCGTGCGTTTTGAACAGTGAATTTATATTTTCTATTTCTGTTCAAGACACGAAGAATCGCAAAACCGTGTCCAGGCATTACTCAATCATCTGTTTCACCTTTTCAATAACGAGATTATGAAAATTTCTCCAATCTGTCGCAAAAATAAGCAACTCGGTCAAGGCATGACCGAGTACATCATCATCGTCGCCCTGATCGCCGTGTCGGCAATCGGCGTGTATTCGCTGTTCGGCCAAACGCTGCGTAACCAGACCTCCGGCCTCGCGATTGAAATGTCCGGCAAGGACGCCAAGAGCAACATCTCGACGGCGCAGACCAACGCCGACACGGCGACCACCAACGCCAATCACACGAAGAACATGGGTACGTATAACGACAGCAACAACACGGGCAACTAATCTTTTCAGATTAGCCATATCCATGATGAAACGCTCTGCCCGCAAGGGCAGGGCCAGGGTCGCCGGCGCTAGCGGGCAGGCGCTGGTCCCTGCGCTGATTTTTCTTCTGGCCGGCTGTATCGGCCTCTATGTGGCATTCAACTCGTTCCAGATGACGAGCGCCAGGATCAAACTTCAGAACACTGCCGACGCCGCCGCCTATAGCGCCGCCGTATTGCAGGCGCGCGACTACAACTTCTCCGCATACACCAACCGGGCAATGATCGCCAATCAGGTCACGGCCGCCCAGGTGGTCGCACTGAAGTCGTGGATCGACGAACTCGACGCCACTTACTCGCAGTCGGAACTCGACAATGTGGTCAATTCGCTAGCGGATCATCCGGCTCAATGGAGCACGCCCAAACAACTCGGCAAGGCCGACATCGCGCCGGTGCGCGCAGCGCTGGACGCACTGCTGCCCACAGTGGCCAGGAATATCGGCTCGCTCAATCGAGCCTTGAGCGTTGCGCAGGCCAACTACCACGCGGCGGTCGTGACCACGGTCCCCGACACCGCGGACGCGGTCGCGCAACTCAATCAACCCGACACGCACGTCACGAGCGGATATTTCACGGGTTTGCGCAACGCAGCGCAACTCGCGGCGTGGACGTCCTACACGGCCACGGTCACTCCCGCGGGGACGATCGGACCCGATGAATTCGCCGACGTGGTGACGGCTCCGACCACCCTCGACGGCTTCGTTAAGAACCGCAACTCCAATCGCAGCGTCGCACCCAATTTCCAGCAACTGAACGACACGGCCATTCGCATATGCGGCAGCGCGAATAGCACGATTACCGTGAACGTCACGCATGCCGGGGGCACCCAATTACGCAGCGACAAATCCGGCTGGCAATCCATCGACGCGAGTACTGCGCAACTGAGCGTGAGCTGTTTCGGGGCCTTTGGCGACGTAGCCGGCTCCGGCGGCAGCGCCAACGGCAACATCACCAGTTTCATGACCAACCCGCCCTTTGCCGCGTGGCAAGACTGGCAAGGCTATGGCGGCTATTTCAACTTCGGATATCAGGGCAGTCTGTCGCCGGGATGGCAAGTGCCCGAAGCGATGGCGGAGCAATTCCGCGCCGGCCCCGGCCCCTCGCTCGACCCGGCCAACGGCGGCCTGCTGCCTTATCAGGAAGTGACTGGCGCAACCCTTGCCAGTGAGGCCCCACGCATCACCATCGAAGTCACGCGCAACAGCAACACGCTGGTGAAGACCATAGGCCTGCAAGGCGGTGGGCGAATGGAGCTTGCCGACAACGCGGCAGCGGGTGCCATGCGCGCGCTGTCCAGCGCCAACGCCTATTTTGTGCGACCCGATGAGACCTCCTTCGGCGGCTCGCTCATGGGCGGCCTGCTGAACAGCAGTCAATGGGCGCGCGCCGATCATGCCACCGAATATCCAAGCCTCTTCAGTCCTTACTGGCAAGCGCGGCTTGCACCGGTCAGCGCCAGTGAACGCGCAGCCGCCCAGGCGAGCCAGATCTCCGCAGCAACGCAGGCCCAGAAACCATGAAGCGAATCGACATGAGAAGCACGGCGCAGTCGGGCCAGGCGATGGTGGAGTTCCTTATTTCCATGACCATGGTCATGAGCGTGCTGTTGCTCGCCATCGTCATGCTCGGCAAATTCAACGATATCCGCAACCGAACGCTCATGGGCTCGCGTTACCTCGCATGGGAACGCACCGTGTGGTCGGACGGCGACGCCTCGAAGAATCTCGCCAGCGATCCGAGCACCACGGAAGGCTGGTCGAGCACCTATGGCGGCTCGGCCCTGGCGGCGAACAAATTGGACACCGAACTCAAGGGCGAGCTGATGCAGCGCCTGATGGCACACGACAGCTCGCCAATTTCCAGCGCCGATCTCAAGCAAAACCAACTACCCGCTTCACTGCCTGCCATGTGGAACGACTATGGTGGCAATCCGCTGCTCGCCTCGTCGTCCGATATCGCGGTCAGTACCGGCGTGGCCGCCGATCCCGCGAGTAGTCTGAACGGCACCGCGCTCTCCCAGTGGTCCGTCTCGACCGCAGCCGGCGGCCAGTATCTCGCCCACCTGAGCTTGCCAACGAGCACGATGCGATCCGGCACGCTCAGCGTCTCGGTCGGCCGGAACAGCGACGTGCTCAAGCGGTTCTGGCCGAAAGACGACCCGCTGCCGGCATTCAGCGGCCTTACGTTCTCTGACACCAATGTGCTGATCACCAACAGCTGGACGCCGGACGGCTCCGCCAGCAACAAGGCTCTGTTCAGTCAGGCCGTGCCGGCCGCCAAGGTCGCACTGGTGCCATCGAACGGCTACCAGAGTTTGCGGAAGTACGCGCCGGAGATTTCATCGCTCCAGTTCGGTGTCGTCCAGCAAGACGTCGTACCTGCAAGCCGGCTGAAACAATGAATCGACATGTCTATCACCTCGCGCGAGGCGTGTGCATCGGCAGCGCGTTGCTGTTCGTCGGCAACGCGGTGGCGGGCAATGCGTGCAACAAAACACCCGTGCAGCCGCAAAGCGTCCAGGCGATCGGGCGCGACATGATCGTGAACGGTGTGCCCACGTCGGTAGTCGGCATGCAATTCGCAGGAACAACCGAAGACGTATCCAAAGCCTTTCGCGAATTCTGGATTCTTGAAGATGTGCCGGCGAAGGGCCGGAGCAATGCCTCCGGACTGCTGCTCAGCGCGCTGGACGATCAGTGCCTGTACATACTCAGTATCCCGCCTCAAAACGAGGGCGACCACACCCGTGGACTCATGAGCGTGGTCCGCCTCGGCAGCGACCAGGCCAAACATCGGATTCCCGACTCCGCGATTCCGCTGCCCGAAGAAAGCGCGATCCTCTCGGACGTCGAAAGCCATGATCCTGGCCAGACGGGACGCACCTGGCTCCTCGATATGCCGGGAGATCCGCAATGGAATGCACAACGATATCGCAACACGCTCGCCGCGCGAGGTTGGGTGAACGTTGCCCGCCAACCGGATTATCAGTCCACCGGCACCCGCGCCGCGCAAGGAACCGCATTCGCCATGCAGCACGGCGCTGACAGTGTGGATGTCAGTTTTTCGGATCGCGGCGGCAGAACGGCCGCCGTCGTCAATGCAATCAGGAATCGTTGAAATGTCAAAAGCAGAACGTCTTTCTTCCTTTGCGACGCAGCGCAGCCGGCAGCGTGGCCAGGCTTACGCGGAGTATCTCGTGGTCACCTCTGTTCTTGCCGGGGCGTTGCTGCTGGCGGATACCAACTCCATAGCGCCGTTCGCTGCTCTCGTCTCGAGCCTTAAGTCGTTCTTCAGCGCCTACAGCTTCACCCTTTCGCTTCCCTGACCCGCAACGGTCAATTTGTCATGCTTAAGAAAATAAAACTCCGCTCACTTCTCGCGAATTCATGGGTACTGCTGTTTCTCGCCGTATTGGTTGCGGGTGGGCTCACGTTCCTCCTCTACAAATACCTCAACGACCGCGAGAAAAAACTCAAGGCGGACCTGGACGCGCACCGCGTGCGCGCAGGCGTGGTAGTCGTGGTTCCGGCGCAGGATGTTCCTGTCGGCACGCCTTTGTCCAGCGGCGACTTCGTCGCGCGCGAGATTTCCGGCGATCTGGTCTATGACGACACGATCCGCGCGGACAACTTCGACCAATACCGCACGTCGCATCTCGTGAAACCGGTACGCCGCGGCCTGCCTTTGCGCGCCGGCGACATCGACGCGTTGCGTGGCCGCGATTTTTCCGACGTCCTGCGACCCGGTACGCGCGCGCTCACGGTGGAAATCGACACGGTCAACTCCACGGCTCTGTTGCTTCGTCCCGGCAATCGTGTCGACGTGTACTGGGTCGGCAAGGTCTTCCATCAGGATCGCGCCTCGGATGAAAAGAAAGTGGCGCAACTGGTCATGCCCAACGTGCTGGTTCTCGCGACCGGCGAGGAAATGCGCCCGCGCGACGCGGGCGAGGCCGCCCAGCAGGATCAGGCGAACGCCAACAGCAGCGCCATGAGCCGGCAGGCGGGCATGGGCTACACCACGGTCACGCTGGAAGTGCCGGTAGACGACGTCCCGCGCGTCGCCCTTGCGCAGAAGATCGGCGGTTTGCGACTGATCTTGCGCAATTCGGACGACAAAGGCGCGGACGGCCCGTCCCTGGTTCAGGAAAGCGACGTGTTCATCGACCCGGCCCGCGGACGGGTCACCGGCGGCACGGGCCCCGCGCCCCAAACGGTCGAAGTGATTTCGGGCGGCGGTGCGAATAGCACTAACGTGCTCGTCTCCCAAGGCCCACCGAGCGCATCCGCCCAGCAACCGCAGGCGGCCGCGCCGGCCGATGCAGGCCAGCCGGCGCCCGCTTCGCCGCAGCGTCAGCCGAGCCTGTATGAGCAGGCCAACGCCATTGCCCAACAACTGCAGAAGGCCGCTGCGCCCGGCACGTCGAAGCAGAACTAAAGTACTGAGCCCAGGTTTCACACCATGAAAGTCAAAAACAATGCGGCGCAATGGCGCCGCCGGGTCCTGCCGTCTGTCCTCGCCGGCATGTTGTTGTGCGAGGCCGCCCCGGCGGCGCTCGCCCAGACAGGGTCAACCGCAGCCATGGACAGCGCGTCGGCGAGCACCCGTGTGCTCGAAATGTTTCGTGGCGAAGTGCGCATCCTGCATATTCCCGGCACGATCAAGCGCATTGCCATCGGCAACGGCAAGCTGCTGACCGCGAATGTAGTCGACGGCAGCCTGATGCTGCTCGGCGAGCAGGACGGCATCACGTCGCTCGTGGTGTGGAACGACAAGGGCATTGCGTTGCAGACCACGGTGCGCATCGCCAAAGCGGAAGTGAACGCTTCGCTGGAACAGTTGCGGGCCGTGCTCAAGTCCGTCGCGGGGCTGCGTATCGACGCAATCGGTTCGAATATCGTGCTGTCGGGCGTCGTTCACCGCGACATGGCGGGCATCGTCAAGGCGGCCACGCAAGAGATGAAGAACGTGGTCGACACGACCACGGTCGACGAAGGCGACGCGTTGCGCAAGACCGTCCACTTCAAGGTGCAGATCATGGAAGTGACCCGCACCGGCCAGCGCAATCTCGGTATTGCGTGGGACAGCGCCTTCAAGGGTCCACAGATCGGCGGCGCCGCGAGCGTCGCAACGGGCGCCGCCAAAGCCATCACGGCGGGCACGAGCTACTTTCTTGCCGGCATCGCTTCGAACATCACCTCGCAAATCAACTTCGCGGTGGAGAACGGCGACGCGTACGTTCTCGCCGCGCCCGAGCTCAATACGAAGAGCGGCGGGACGGCGAGCTTTCTGGCGGGCGGCCAGGTGCCGATTCCGCAGTCGGGCGCGCTCGGCACGACCAGCATTGAATACAAGGACTACGGTATCAAGCTGAGCATCGTTCCCGTTGTCGACGCGAACAACATCATCTCCGCGCATCTCACCACGGAGATCAGTCAGATCGACCCCTCGGTGACGTACGCGGGCATGCCGGGCTTCCTGACACGCAACACGAGTTCCGACATTTCCATGCGAGCCGGCGAGACGCTGGCCATTTCCGGGCTGGTCAGCGCGGACGCCGCCAACGATTCCAATGGCATGCCCTTTCTCAGCCAGGTGCCGATCATCGGGCAGCTGTTCCGCTCGGACAGCTTCCGTGCGAAGAAAAGCGATCTCGTGATTTTCGTGACGCCGGTCATTTCGGATCCCGATCTTTCGCCCAATACGGATTTGCTCGCGCGTGCCGATAAGCTCGACGAGAACTTCCGCAAAAAGTATGGCAACACCGACCCGCTTGTCGCGGACGACGACAAGGCGAAACATGTCACCACGCCGCGTCAGCCGATCGGGGCCACGCCCGCGCTTCTTCCCACGCCTATCCGCAGCACGCCGCAAGTGCCGGCGATGCCGCAGGCGAGCGCATCAGTCGGGGCTGGCGTTGAAGGTCCAGCGCAGATGCAGGTTCCGGTGTCACGTCAAACATCAGCCCGGATTTCGTCGCAGATCCCAGCACCGGCAACGGAACAAGTCCCGGCTCAGGCTCCGGCCAAGACACAGGCCGAGACACAAGCCGTCAGCGCGCCGGCTCAACTGCCGCCGCCACAGCCGCCACAGCCGCCACAGCCGCCGGCCAGCATGCCGCCAGCCGGCGTCGCCGAAGCGCTGCGTATGTTGAACGACACACAGCAGCATCCGCAAGCCGTGCCGACACATGACGCCGTGCAACCCGCTTCGAACGGCAAGGTGCCGCAGCAGCAAATCGGCGTGCTCGGCACGTCGAACAACTGAACGGACTTCGCGGAGAAGCATCATGCTCAATCTTCAGGTACACGCGCGAAATGCGCCCGTTCGCGCACTACAGGTCGAACAGGGTTGCACGATCGGCAAGGACGCGAGCTGCGACGTGATCGTCAAGGGCATGCTGATCGGCAAGCTGCAGGCGCGCATCGTCAGAGAACACAACGCTTATTACATCGAAGACCAGGGCGGCATCGCGGCCACGCTCGTCAACGGTTCGCCGATCACCCGTTATGGCCCGTTGACCGAGGTGGATCAGATTGAAATCGGTGTGACGACGATCAGGATCGTTCGTGCCGCGGTCACGACGCCGCCGGCGCATCAAGTGGTTGAGCAAGGGCAACAGGCGCAGCAGCCGGTTGCGGCGGGTCATGCCGACCAGAGCGCGCCGCCAGCCCCGTTGCCGCTGCAAGCTCATGCATTGGCGCATAGGGAGCCCTCGTTTGCCGTTACGGCTCCGGTGTCTTCGTCGTCACAGCCTTCTTATGCGCACAACGTCGCGACCGCCGGCCAACCCACGCCCGCGCGGCACGAGAGTCTGCCTACGCCGAAGCAGCCCGCAGCCGAAGCCCCGCTGCGCATGCAACCCGCCCAGGCGAAGAAGACCGCCGCGGCGGCGTTGCCGGTTGCGCCGATCAACAGTCCGCTCGGTATCGAACTGCGCAAACAGGCGCACATGAAGGTGATCGCGGCACTCGACCTGCGTCGCCTGAATGTTGCGCGTATGGAAGAGGACGAATTGCGTAAGACTGTCGGCGCGGCGCTCGACGACATACTGAATCACGACCCCAGCTTTCGGACAGCGGACATTCCGCTCGGCGACCTGAAGAAGAGTGTGTTTGATGAAATCATCGGACTCGGGCCGCTCGAGGAACTGATCGCCGATCCGACGGTGTCGGAAATCATGGTCAATTGCCACAACGAGATTTTCATCGAGCAGAACGGCCAGCTCACCCGTTCGC
Organism: Paraburkholderia sp. RL17-383-BIF-A; assembly: GCF_046028015.1. Taxonomy (NCBI): domain Bacteria; kingdom Pseudomonadati; phylum Pseudomonadota; class Betaproteobacteria; order Burkholderiales; family Burkholderiaceae; genus Paraburkholderia; species Paraburkholderia sp. RL17-383-BIF-A. Next base: position 26,342 of record NZ_JARESR010000037.1, read on the forward strand.
CCGTGATCTTCACCGACGACCGCGCGGTGCTCGGCGCAATCGAACGGATCGTCGCGCCTATCGGCCGCCGTATCGACGAAAGCTCGCCAATGGTCGACGCCCGGCTCGCCGACGGCTCACGGGTCAACGCCGTGATTCCTCCGCTCGCGCTGAAAGGCCCCAGCATCACGATCCGGAAGTTCTCCAGGCAGAAACTCGGCAGCGAAGACCTGATCAGGTTCGGCTCGATGTCGGCCAGCATGCTGGAGTTCCTGCACACGGCCGTCAAGCAGGGCGCCAACATTGTCATTTCGGGCGGCACGGGCTCGGGCAAGACCACCTTGCTGAACGTGCTGTCGAGCTACATTCCCGACGACGAGCGCATCGTCACCGTGGAAGACGCCGCGGAACTTCAACTCTCGCAACCGAACCTCGTCTCGCTCGAAGCGCGCCCCGCGAACATGGAGGGCAAAGGCGCCGTCCCGATACGCGATCTGGTGAAAAACTGCCTGCGGATGCGTCCGGACCGGATCGTGATCGGCGAGTGCCGCGGCGGCGAAGCGCTGGACATGTTGCAGGCCATGAACACGGGCCACGACGGTTCGCTCACCACCGCCCACGCGAACACGCCGCGCGACTGTATTGCGCGTCTCGAAGTGATGACGCTCATGGCGGGTCTCGATCTTCCGGTGCAGGCCATTCGCGAACAGATCTGCTCCGCTGTCGACATCATCGTGCAACAGTCGCGGTTCTCCTGCGGCTCGCGTCGCGTCACGCACGTCACCGAAGTAAGTGGCATGGAATCGGGCGTCATCACGTTGCAAGACGTGTTCGTGTTCAAGGAGGAAGGTTTCAGCGAGCACGGCAAGATTCAGGGCAAATTCGTCCCCACGGCCTATGTGCCCGATTTCTATCAGGAGCTGATTCGCAGGCGCATCCCGGTGAATACCGACATCTTCACGCGCGCCGAATGAGCGCTTCGTCATGAGCCTTCCCATTATTCTTGCGCTGGCGTTCTTCAGCACCCTGTTCCTGATATTTCTGCTCTCGCGCATGGGCACGTCCACTATCAGGGCCGGCTCGCGCCAGATGGCGGGCGAAATCGAGTCGTCGCTCGCCGACGCCTTCGTGTTCGTCAACCGCCAGAAAGCCGCGGCGTGGAGCATGGTTGTCATGGTCGGCTTGCCGGCCATTGTCTTTGTGTTCAGCCATAGCATTCTGTTGGCGCTGGCGTCGGTGCCACTCGCCATGATGCTGCCGAAGAAGTACTTCAAGCGCATGCGCAAGAAGCGGATCGAAGCGCTGGAAAAACAGCTGCCGGATGCGCTGCTGATGATGTCCGGCGCGCTGCGTGCCGGCGCGAGCTTTCCCTCCGCGCTCGAGGCAGTCGTCTACGAGACGACGCCGCCTATTTCCCAGGAATTCGACCTGTTGATGCGGGAAATCCGTCTCGGCATCGATCTCGACATCGCCATGCGCAACCTCGAAAAGCGCATGCCGATTCCCGACTTGCTGATGATGACCGCGGCCGTCACGATCGCGCGTGAAGTGGGCGGCAATCTCGCTGAGGCGCTGGAGTCCGTTGCGCGCACCTTGCGCGAGAAGCTGCAGATGGAAGGCAAGATCAGGGCACTGACATCGCAGGGCCGCATGCAAGGCATCGTGATGACCTGTCTGCCGCTCTTCCTGATGCTGGTATTGCGCTTCATGGAAGCCAAGGCCATGGCGCCGCTTTTCAACGAGCCGGTCGGCTGGGCCACGTTGGCGGTCATCGGGGTGATGGAGCTCCTCGGCTACATCTGGATTACCAAGATCACCAACATCGACGTGTGACCTATGCTGCTATTCATTGCCTTTATGGTCAGCTTCGGCCTGATCGTATTTATCGCCGTCGGCTACAAGTCGCTCAACGGCCTGGCTGGCGCCGTGCCCGAGGAGGACCGCATCTTCCTCGACCCATTGCCGAAATCGCTTCGTCCGCTATGGCCACTCGTCAATTTTGTGGTTCACCATTTCGGCAACTCGTTCAGCGCAAAGCTGGTGGAAAAGACCGATCTGCAATTGCGGCTCACCTCGCTCACATTCCTGATGAACGCGCGCCAGTTCATCGCGTTGTCGATTATCGCTTCGGTTCTGGCGTCGCTTGTTACGCTGTTGCTGATGCTATTGGTAGGCTGGTTCTCGCTGCTGGTGCTGATTTCCGTCGCCGTCCTCGGCTACTTCTATCCGCGCATCTGGACGCGCGACGTGCGCCGCCGTCGCGTCGGTCAGATTCTCAAACATCTGCCGATCTATCTCGACTTTCTGACGCTCGCCGTCGAAGCCGGCCTCAATATCAATGGTGCAATTCAGAAGGCCGTTGAAAAAGGCCCGGAAGGTCCGTTGCGCCGGGAGCTCGAACACGTGCTGCGTGACCTCAAGTCCGGCCTGAACCGCATGGAAGCACTGCGCCGACTCGACGACCGGTTGCGCATCAAGGAAGTCACGAATCTGGTGGGCACCGTCGTGCAAGCGGAACGAATGGGTTCAGGGCTCGCGAAGTCGTTGCGCTTCCAGTCCGAACAGCGCCGCTCGGAACGCTTCCAGCGGGCCGAAAAACAGGCGATGGAAGCACCCGTGAAACTCGTGTTCCCGCTGCTGGTGTTCATTTTTCCTATCACGTTCATTGTGCTGGGATTCCCGATCGCGATGAAGTTCGTCCAGGAGGGTTTGCTGTGAAGTCAGCCCGCCTTCTCGTTCGTGGATGCGACATCGGCATCGAAGTGTCGATCACCGAGACCGCGGGGGAACGCATGCGCGGTCTGCTGGGGCGCGCCGCGCTCGCGTCCGGCGAGGCGCTGCTACTCAATCGTTGCGGATCGGTCCACACCTTCGGCATGCGCTTTGCCATCGACGTGGTGTTTCTCGACCGGCAGCAGCGCGTGGTCGCGATCCATCACTGCGTCCCCAAGCGGCGCATGGTGTTCAGCCTGCGCGCGAGCCACACCCTGGAAATGTCGGCCGACTCGGCGCGCCGGCATGGACTGGCTATCGGCGACCCACTTGTATTCGAGGCGACCTCGTGAAACGTCCATCTTTAAATTCGTTGCGGATTCCGAGCCGCCACACGAGACTGATCGGCAATGCACGCAGGACCACGCAGTCGGGTCAGTCGATGACAGAATTCATCATCGTCGCACCCGCTCTGCTGTTCGTCTGTTTTGGCATTCTGCAGTTCGTGCTGCTCTATCAGGCGAAGTCGACGCTGGACGTGGCCGTTCTGGAGGCCGCGCGCGAAGGCGCGGTCAACCACGGCTCGATGCAGTCCATGCGCAGCGGTCTCGCACGCGGACTAGCGCCCATTTACGCGCATCAGGCAAGCGCCGACGGCGTCGCAGCGGCGCTCGCGAGCGCGCAAGCCGACGCCGCCAGATTCAGCAGCATCACCGTGCTCAACCCGACTCCCGCGGCCATTCAGGACTATTCGCGACCGCACTACTACGAGGACCAGGCGGCTACCTATTCGGAAATACCCAACGACTCGCTGATGTATCGCGATTCCTCCGTACCACCGGGTGCAACGTCGCACATGAACATCCAGGACGCCAACCTGCTGAAAATTCATGTGCACTACTGCTACAACATGTACGTGCCCGTGGTGAACAAAGTGATCTATTACGCCACCAACGTGATCGGCACGATCGGTGCGGGAGGCATTCTGACTCGTGAGCCGGCCAACGTGAGTCAGGATCCGTACGGCGATCCGCAACAGGGTGACTATCTCTGCAAGACCAAACTCGCTGACGGTATCGCGACTGGCCACTGGCCGATCGCGCTCGATTCTGAGGCGATGGTGCGTATGCAGTCCCCGCTTAGGTCATCCGCATTGAACGACGCTCCGAACCCGACGGGCAATTGATGTCGCATCACGTTGAGGACGAACTACCTGCGTTGCGAGGCCCAAGGGCAAAGGGATGCAGCATGACGCCGAGCCGTGCACTGCTGCTCGGCGGCCTGATCGCCGCGAGTGCGTGTGTGCCGCTCGGAGCCAAGGCCGCCGACGTCACCGCCACCGCCACCACCACCACCGCGCACGAACGTCGCTCGACTGGCGTGGTCATGATGATTGGTGGAATGACACGCGGCGAAGATGCCATCGCGCCGCCGGCGCGCGCGGCAACGGTCGCACCCGTTGCGGCATCCGGCGACGCCGGCGCGCAGTCTGTCGTGCTCCAGCCAGGCAGCGTGGCATGGAACGACGCGGCACGGCAAATCTCCGCTTCGGCCGCTTCGCGTGTCATGGCACTTTCGCCGATCATCAGCGAAGCCGCCCACGCCGCCGATGTCGACAGCGCGCTGCTGATGGCGGTCATCGAGGTGGAGTCCGGCGGCAATCCGCTAGCCGTGTCGCCCAGGGGCGCGACAGGCCTCATGCAGTTGATGCCCGCCACGGGCGCGCAGCACGGCGCGTCCAATCTGTTTGATCCGCGCCAGAACATCGCGGCCGGAGCACGCTACCTGAAAGAACTGATGCGCCAGTTCGGCGGCCTTCCGCTTGCCTTGGCGGCATACAACGCAGGTGAAGGTGCCGTACAAAAATACGGCGGACAGATACCGCCGTATGCGGAAACCATGGCTTACGTGCCCAAAGTGATCGCGCGATACCGGTGGTATCGGGACGCCTCGTCTTCTCCCGGGCCGGCATTGGTGCAAGCGGTCTCCAGCGGCACTCGGGGACGCTTTCTACTGGTGGGCTCAGGCGGCGCCGACTGAACGTAACCTGGCGAAGAAGCGCTCCCGAATCCCCGCTAGTCGGTACTGGTCAGCGCTTTTCCGATCGACGTGTCGAACTCTCCAAGCGCGTCGGCCACACGCGGCAGCAGTGCCGTTGCGAGCACGATATCGCGCTTACGCGCCGCCGCTTCCAGCCGCGTCAGCAGCGTAATCCCCTCGTGGCATTCGAGCATACGCGCCGATCCCGCAATCCGATGTGCCGCGCTGCCCACGCTATCCCATGAAGCCGCCCTGAAACTGTCGTGCAACGCGGCGAGCGTCGTTCGATTGGTCTGCGCGATCATTTCGAGCAGACGCCGAGCGGTGACCTGGTCGCCACCCGCCAGTTCCAGCGCTTTCTGCCGGAACATGGAGGGGTCGCCGGCAGGCACGACCTGGTTTGTCGCACCAGTGACTTTCATTGCACGGAGGCGATCCGGCAACGCCGCGCCAGATCGATGAGTTCAACGAGCGATTTGACACCGAGCTTTTGCATGATGCGCGTCTTGTGGCTGCTGACGGTTTTATTGCTGATGAACAAGGCATCTCCAATCGCCTTGTTCGACATGCCTTTCGAGAGCATCTGCAGTATCACGAGTTCTTTATCCGACAGCAGTCCGATCCTTTGCTCTTCCCCGCCGGCACCAGCGGCCGCCGCTATGCCGGCTCCGTTGGCCGCCACGGGGAACACGGTATAGCCGGCCAGCACCGCCTCCACGCCGCGCATGATCTCTTTCATTTCCTGCGACTTGCCCACGAAACCGTGGACGCCCGAGCGCATTGCGCGCGGCGCGAACGTGGCCGGGTCGTGGCCCGACAACACCATCACTCGAATGGGTGGATGAACGAGCCTGAGACGGGGAATCACATCGAGCCCACTAATGCGCGGAATGTCGAGATCCAGTATGGCGAGTTCCGGGGTGTGCACACGGGCCATCTCCACGGCGGTCTGGCCGTTGTCGGCCTCGATCACTTCTTCCACGCCGAGCAATTGCATGAGCTGCATTTTGATGACCATACGGAACGCCGGATGGTCATCGATAACCAGAATAGTTGACATATCTCCTAATCCTTCTGAACACGCGTTGCGACGCCGATTGTTGTCAGCGTCAAGCTTGAGAACGCACGTATGTGTGCGGGCACAATTGCCCGTGGCGAATGGTGGTACGACACGGACTCGTCGAAACGATCGACCTTCTGCGCGCTGTTGTTCGCGCGCCGGAACGCAGGATCGTGTTAGCTGCAAGGGCACTAGGAACGCGCCGAGACAAGTTCGATCTCGACGCGGCGATTGGGCGCGAGGCATCGCCTCAAGGCATCACGCCCGGTCTGCCGGCAATCGACCAGCGGGTCCGCACTGCCTCTGCCCAGCGCGGTCATCGGCAAGCTCACGCCACGCGCTCGCAGATATCGCTCGACCGTGCGCGCACGTCGCAGCGACAAGCCAAGGTTGTATGACTTGTCGCCGAGGCGGTCGGCGTAGCCGGTGATCTTCAGCGCGTGCAATGCGGGAACGGCTCTAAGGTCTGTCGCCACGTCGTCAAGCTGGCGCTTGCCGGCAGGCAGGATGGCGGCTTCTTCGCCACCGTTGAAGCGGAAAAGCGAATCGGCCTTTAGCGTGATCTTTTGCTGCGACTTTGCAGCAGAGGCAGGAGCCGATGGCGGGGTTGGTGTTGGCTGCCCGCATTGCAAAGCCCGCTGCGCCGATTGGCGCAAGTTGTCCTGCACCTCCGGCAAGCGCTTTTCGGCGTTGGTGAAGCTGCGGCGCCATGCGTCATGCCCGGCTTGCATCAGTTCGACTTCAGCGCATGCGAGCGGCAGCTGCGCCGGCGGACATGAAGCGACGGCGGGATCCGACTTGATGGTATTGACGATTTTCCACAGATCGGGGCGCACCGTGGACACCGTGCGCAGGGCGGGATTGGCTGCGGATAACGGCGTGCCATTCTCCAGACTGAGCGTGATCGTGGCCGCCTGGCCGATCGCTTCTTCGACGAAGCCCCAGTGGTCGTTAGCTTGGTGCGCCTGTTGGGCGGCAGTGATCCAGCATTGCGCCTTGGCGTGAAAATAGCCGTTCTTGTCGCCCGGCAACCGATCGAGCCGCGCTTGCAGACTGGTCAGCGCCGCACTACTGCTTGCGATGGGTGCGTAGGTGCTGACCCATTGCGCGTTGACCGCGCCTGCGGCTTCGTCTTGCGTGGCGCCGAAGCCGGTTTGCAGCAACGTGGCATCCTGGATGCCGAGCCGTTCACGCGCGGCGTGGTCCGCGCAGGCTGTCAAGGCCAGCGCGCACACAAGCACCGTTAGCTGGTGTTTCATTGATTCTCTGCGACGAGCGCATCTTCTTATCGACGGCTACGAGTATGAAGAGACGCTGATACGCAGGGAATGGGAACAATCTTAGAATATCGTCTGAAATTTGTTGCGCATCATGCGATGCGAACAACAACGCGTTGCCGTTCGCATTGCATTCAGGCCTTGACCGCCCGTGCTGCGTTTCGCCCACGCAGCCACTCGAGCGCCAGCAACAGGCTGGTCGAGAACACAATCAGAATTGTCGCCAGCGCCGCGATAGTCGGGCTGATATTTTCCCGAATGCCGGTGAACATCTGACGGGGCAACGTAGTCTGATCCGCGCCCGCAAGGAACAGTGTCACGACGACTTCGTCGAATGAAGTCGCGAATGCGAACAGTGCGCCCGAAATCACGCCCGGCGCGATCACCGGCAACGTGATGCGGAAAAACGTCTTCAACGGATTCGCGCCCAGCGACAAACTCGCCCGCACCAGGTTGTAGTTGAACCCCTGCAACGTCGCCGCGACCGTCGTCACGACAAAGGGCACACCGAGCGACGCATGCGCGAGAATCAGTCCGATGTACGTATTGGCCAGCCCGAGCGGCGCAAAGAACAGATACATGCCCACGCCGACCACCACCACCGGCACGATCATCGGCGAGATCAGGATCGCCATGAGCAAGCCTTTGCCGCGGAAATTCGCTTTGGTCAGTCCGATTGCCGCGAGCGTGCCGAGCACGGTTGCGACCACCGTCGCCGAGGGCGCGACGATAAAGCTGTTCTTGGCGGCCATGCGCCATTCATCGGATGCGATCAGGTTCTGATACCAGCGCAGCGACCAGCCCGGAATCGGATACACCAGGAACGTGCTCGACGAAAACGAGAGTGGCACGATCGCCAGCACGGGCAAGATGAGATACAGCAACGTCAGCACGGCGAGACCGCGCAGCGCGAAATACCAGACGCGCTCGACCCATGACGTATGCGGCGCGAACAATGGCTTGGCAAGTTTCATCGCAATAAGCTCCGTTCAGCCGAGGCTCAGTGACGAACGCGTGAAGCGCCCGTAAATGACATACAGCACGAGTGTCGCGGCGAGCAGCAGACCGCCGAGCGCGCACGCCATGCCCCAGTTGATCGTCACGTTGGTGTAGTACGCGACGTAGTAGCTGACCATCTGATCGTTCGGTCCGCCGAGCAAGGCCGGCGTGATGTAGTAGCCGATTGCCAGAATGAAGACCAGCAGCGCACCCGCGCCGATGCCCGGATAAGTCTGGGGCACATACACGCGCCAGAATGCGGCGAACGGATGGCTGCCGAGCGAGACCGCGGCGCGCTGATAGGTCGGCGGGATCGACTTCATTACGCTATAGAGCGGCAGGATCATGAACGGCAGCAGAATATGCGTCATCGAAATGTAGACGCCGGTGCGGTTGAACAGCAGCGACAGCGGGTCATGCAACAGTCCGCTGCCGATCAACGCTTTGTTCACCAGCCCCTCGCTTTGCAGAATCACGATCCATGCCGCCACGCGCACGAGGATCGAGGTCCAGAATGGAATCAGCACGAGAATCATCACCAGATTCGCGCGACGTTCGGGCAGCGTGGAAATCCAGTATGCAAGCGGGTAGCCGAGCAGCAGCGCGAAGACCGTTACCGCGGCGCCGATAACAAAGGTGCGGCTGAACACGGCGAGATAGATCTGTTGATCGGGATCGGTCGGGATGATGTGGCCGAACGCGTCCTGTTTGTGATCCAGTGAAGCAAGCAAATAGAACGGCGAATACGCGCCGGCGTTTTTGGCTATCGCTTGCCAGTACGTAATGTCGTTCCAGCGTTCGTCCAGTTCGACGAATTTGGCGTGGACCTGGGCGGGCGTCAGCTGCAAGGGTTTGCTGTTGTCGTCGACGAACGGCATGGCGTGCGCGGATTTGGCGATCAGCGAGCGATAACCCGGAATCTCGACGTTCAGGCGTCGCGCGAGTGCGCCCATGCCGTCGCTGTCGGCGACTGCGGCAAGGTCGACGGCCAGGGCAGTATAGGCGGCGTCTGGTGGCGTGCTCTTGCGATCCCAGGCGCTCAACGCCGCGAGGGTATGCGGCAGCGCGTTGACCACTTCGGGATTCTGCGCGGCACGCGTGAGCAGCGCGCCGATTGGCACGACAAAGATCAGCAGCAGAAAGATCGCGAGCGGCGCGATCAGCAGCAGGGCCATGGCCCGTTTTCTGGATTCCGCGGCCTTCAGCTCGCGCTTGAGCCGGCCACTTGATTCAGGCGTCGAATCGGCAGCAATGGTCATCGAGGTCAAACCCGTCTCCTTTGTCGACCCGAGTTAGCGCTTTAGCGCTTACTCGGGTCCCATGCAAGGCTGTCGGCGGGAGTTAGCGCTTCAGCGCTTACTCCCGCCCCATGCGTTCACTACAACAACCCAGCGCGGGTTCACCCCAGGTCAACCCGCGCCTTCACACCTCACGCCCTACTTCGAAGCCCACGACGAAAAGCGTTGCTCCAGTTCATCGCCATGATCGGTCCAGAACGCGAGGTTCTGCAGCACCGCGTTCTTGCCGTTAGCCGGCGAGTTCGGCAGATTGGAGAGCGTCTTCGCATCGAGCGCCTTGATAGCCGTCACGTTCACCGGACCGTACGCAATGTTGTGCGCGTAGTCCTGTTGCGGCTTCGACGAAATCGAATAGGCGATGTACTTCTCGGCCAGCGCCTTGTTTGGCGTGCCCTTCGGAATCGCCCAGTAGTCGAGGTCGTAGATGCTGCCGTTCCACACTACCTTCAGGTTCTTGCCTTCCTTCTGCGCGGCGTCGATCCGGCCGTTGTACGCCGTGGACATCACCACGTCGCCCGCCACGAGGAATTGCGGCGGCTGCGCGCCTGCTTCCCACCACTGAATGTTCGGCTTCAGTTCGTCGAGCTTCTTGAACGCGCGGTCCTGGCCTGCCTTGGTGGCGAGCACCTTGTACACTTCCTTCGGCGGCACGCCGTCGGCCATCAACGCGAATTCGAGGTTATAGCGCGCGCCCTTGCGCATGGCGCGCTTGCCCGGGAATTTCTTGACGTCCCAGAAATCGGCCCAGCCGGTCGGCGCCGTTTTCAGTTTGTCGGCGTTGTATGCGAGCGCCGTCGACCACACGAAGAAGCCCACGCCGCAGGTTTGCGGTGCTTCGGGAATCAGATCGGACTTCTTGCCGATCTTCGACCAGTCGAGTTTCTCGTACAGCCCTTCATCACAGCCGCGGCCGATATCGCCCGATTCGACTTCCACCACATCCCAGTTCACATGCTTGGCTTCGACCATCGCTTTGACTTTGGCCTGCTCACCGTTGTATTCGACAGCGGTGACTTTATTGCTGGTCTCCTTTTCGAACGGCTGGTTGAAGGCGACCTTTTGCGCGTCGCCATTCGCGCCGCCGAAATTGACGACCGTCAATTCGGCCGCATTGACTTGCGCGGCGCCCAGTGCGAGCGCCACAGCACCGACAGCGATGGCGCAGCGCGATTTCCCGATCTTGCTCATGGTGTGTTGCTCTCCTTTGGTGGTGTGCTTCCAGCTCAATACAGTGCGACTTTGTTATGTGCGGCCTGATCTGACCTGCCTGCGTCGAACACAGTGCGTGTCCGGCGCATTCACGCCCCTGCGAATACCCGCAGATGCTCGGGTGCGAACTCCAGTGCGACCGGCGCGCCGGGCGCGAAGGTGTCGAGCGCGTCGGTGCCGAGCGGCACCTTGACGAAGCACTCGTCCTGTTCATGCAAACCACAACGCATGCGCACGTGGTCGCCGAAATAGATCAGCCCGCGTGCCTCGCCGGCCAGCGCATTGGCGCCTGGCCGTGACAGGCCGTTGGCGAGCTTCATGCGCTCGGGGCGAATACATGCAACCGCCGGCGTACCCGCCCGCGCGCCGCCGATATTGCGACCGGTGAGCCGCGTGCCGTCGCTCAGACGGAATTCGCAGAACTCACCCTCGACATTCGCGATCGTGCCGCGCAGCTTGTTGCTGTCGCCGATGAAGTTCGCCACGAACTCATTGCATGGCGATTCGTACAGCCGATCGACGGTATCGAGTTGCTGCACGATGCCTTTATCGAACACGGCGACGCGGTCGGACATGGTCAGTGCCTCGCCCTGATCGTGCGTGACGTACACGAACGTCACGCCGAGTTTCTCGTGCAATGATTTAAGTTCGTACTGCATGTGTTCGCGCAACTGTTTGTCCAGCGCGCCGAGCGGCTCGTCCATCAGCACGAGCTTCGGTTCGAACACCAGCGCGCGGGCGAGCGCGATGCGCTGCTGCTGTCCGCCTGAAAGTTGCGCGGGATAGCGCTTTGCGAAGCTCTCCATGCGCACCATCTTCAACGCGTTATGGGTGCGTTCCGCGCGCTCCTGCGCCGAAATCTTGCGCACGGTCAATGGATAGGCAACGTTCTGTTCGACTGTCAGATGCGGAAACAACGCATAGTTCTGAAACACCATGCCAATGTTGCGCTTATGCGGTGGCACTGTGTTGAGCAGCGTGCCGTCCAGCCAGATCTCGCCGCCGGTGGGAAACTCAAAACCCGCCAGCATCATCAGGCAGGTGGTTTTCCCGGATCCGGACGGCCCGAGCAGGGTCAGAAATTCGCCCTGATAGATATCCAGATCAAGTTGTTTGACGACCAGCGTTTCGCCGTCGTACGTCTTGCGCACACCCCGAAAGCTGACGATCACGTCATCGGTTTTCATCGGTTAAGTCTCCTCTGCGGTCTGGCTGGCTCCCCTGCAAAGCAGCGGGATTGCATCCATTGCGTGGCTCACTATAGACCGTTACGGTTCTACAATATGGAACCATTTCATTATTCCGGATAGAACCACTTGGACACCGTGATTTTGTCGGATTGGCTGGCCGCGAGACTCGACCGCATGGCCGCCGAACCGGTCTACAGGCAGACGTTGCGGCTCATGCAGCAGGCCATTCTGACCGGCCAGTTGCCGCCGGGCACCAAACTGCCCAGTTCGCGCACGCTCGCCGAAGACCTCGGCATTGCGCGCAACACGGTTCTGCACGTCTACGACCAGTTGACCGCTGAGGGGTACGTGATCTCGACCACCGGCAGCGGCACTTACGTCGCCGACACGCGTCCGGACACGGCAGCCGTGAATACGCGCACGAAGCCGGCAGTGGCGAGCGTCGACAAGGCAGGCAGTACGGTCACGGAAACCCCAAAGCCGCCGAAGCGCGATCTAGGCGACCTGTCGACCCGGGGACGGCATCTGATCGATAAAGCCGGCGTGTCCGCCAAACAATGGGGCGCGTTCATGCCAGGCGTGCCCGACGTCGCGGAATTTCCGGCGCGCACGTGGAGCCGCTTGCAGGCACGTTTGTGGAAGGAGGCCAATCCCGATCTGCTGACCTACGCGCCCGGCGGCGGCTACCGGCCATTGCGGCGGGCATTGTCGGATTACCTGCGCGTCGCGCGCTCGGTGAATTGCACGCCCGATCAGATCATCATCACCACCGGCATTCATCAATCGATCGATCTGGCTGTGCGCCTGTTGACCGATGTGGGCGACCGCGCGTGGGTCGAAGAACCCTGCTATTGGGGCGCGCGTAGTGTGCTGCAGTCATCGGGGATTACCCTTGTGCCGGTGCCGGTGGATGACGAAGGTCTGAATCCGCGCGAACAGGATTTGCAACAGCCGCCGCGGCTCGCACTCGTCACGCCGTCGCATCAATATCCGCTCGGCATGGTGATGAGCCTCGCGCGCCGCCGCACGCTGCTCGAATACGCGCGCCAGCACAACGTGTGGATCATCGAGGACGATTACGACAGCGAGTTCCGCTACGGCAGCCGTCCGCTCGCCTCGCTGCAAGGACTCGACGATGCCGGCCAGGTGATCTACGTCGGCAGTCTGGGGAAGATGCTGTTTCCGGGCCTGCGGATCGGCTACATGATCGCGCCGGAGCATCTGGTGGACACGTTCCGCACGGGCGTGGCCGAGTTATACCGCGAAGGTCAGTTGATGCAGCAAGCGGTGATGACCGACTTCATCATGGACGGCCACCTCACCTCGCACGTTCGGCGCATGCGTGCGCTATACGGCGAGCGCCGGCAGATTCTGATCGACGCGATTACCGCGCGTTTCGGCACCGAGTTGCCGGTAATGGGCGATGAAGCCGGACTGCATCTGGTGCTCGGCCTGCCGGATCACGCGAACGATCGCGCGGTGACGGCCGCCGCTTTCGACGCCGGCGTGATCGTGCGCCCGCTCGCAAGCTACTACAGCAGCGACCCGCCCGCGCGGCGCGGACTGCTTCTCGGCTATGCGTGCGTGCCGAACGACAAGATTGGTCCCGCGTTCGACACCCTTGCGCGCGTCATCGAGCAAACCGCATTGAAGACGCCGACGCGCGCCGCTTGAGCGCCGGGTCTGAGTCTGCTCACTTCAGGCCGAAGTCGACTCGCGTCGTCGCGCCCTTGTCCTTGATGCCCTCCGCGGTCAGCTTCGGCGCGACGATGAACACGCGGCTGCTGTCGATCTTGCCGTCCAGATACTGCTGCACGCTCTGCGCCCGCTGTTGCGCGAGCTGGCGCAGGCTGGCGTCATCGATCGGTGCGTTGGCGGCGAGCGCGCTCTTCATGTCGTCGTCCGGCAAGCTCTTGGTCAGGCCGACAAAGTTACGCGGTTTCTTGAAGTCCGCCGATTTGTAGGCCTTGCTCAGGTACTTGTCGTACTCCTTCGGATCAACGGTGACGGTCGAGAGATCAACGCTCTCGCCATTGCCCACCACGTCCTTGATCTTTTGCTGCTTGACGAGGCGGTCCACATAGCCGGTGCGCAACGCGGGTTCGTCCACAGCCGGATCCACGCGGCCAATCAGGTCCATGCGAATCGACGGCTTGTCGCTCAACGCCTTCACGATCGTGTCGAGCTTCTGGGTGTCGGCGTCCGTGAGTTTCGCCGAGCCCGGCTCGAACTCGACATAACCCAACTCCTCGCCCTTGCCGCCGAACGCATTGGCGATCAGAGAGAACGGCGCGGTCACCGCTTTTTCGAGCAGATTGAGCACCGCATGCCAGATCAGGCCGCCAATGCTGAATTCCGGATTCGACAGCGAGCCGGACACCGGCAGGTTCACGTCGATTTCGCCGCGCGAGTTCTTTAGCAGCGAAATCGCGAGACGCACGGGCAGTTTGGTCGCCGTATTGTTGTCGACGTGATCGCCGAACGTGAGTTGATCGATGAAAATGTGATTGTTCGCGTTCAGTTGATCGTTTTCGAGCTGGTAGTGCAGATCGACATTCAGCTTGCCCTTGGTGATCGGATAACCGGCGTATTTCGCCGAATACGGCGTGAGATTGGTCAGCTCGATATCGTGCGCGACCGCCGTGAGATCGAGCGCCGGTTTCGCAATCAGCGGATTGACCGTGCCGCGAATCGATAGCGGACCATTGGCGGCCAGTTTCGCGGCGATGTCGACCGGCGCGGATGTGGTGGATTGCGTGCCGAACGCGCCGACCGTGCCCTGAATGCCGACCAGGTTCGCCGTGAAATTCGGCTTGATGAAATTGTCCGTGTACGTCACGCGGCCCTGTTGCAGAACCAGCTGGCCGAAGTGCAGCTTGACCGGGCTTTGCGGCGGCGTAGCAGCCGTGACCGTGGCGTTTGCGGCCGACGCCGGCGGCGGTGCGGATGCGGCCGCCACCGTCGAAGCCGCTTGCGGCGTCAGCGGCACGGGTTCGGCGCCGCTCTTGTCACGCGTCAGCGATTGCGCGGCGCCGGATTCGTGCGCGACGACGTCCTTGAGGTTGAGCTTGCCCTGCGCGTCGAGCAGCACGCGACCATAGAACTTCGTGAACGTGACGCGGCCCGCGTCGACCACGGTGCCATGCTCGTCGTAATCGGCTTTGAGGTTGGACAACGCGAGCGAGCCCCATCCCGCGAATGGATCCGAGGTCGCCTTGTCTAGCATGCGCACTTCGACGAGCGCCATGTCGCCGTGATAGGTCGCCTTCAGCGACTTCGCCTGGCTCAACGCGAGATCGCCGTCCGCATTGAGCAGCGCGCTCGCGATCACCGCATTCAGCTTGCTGCCGAAGTACGGTTCGAAGGCCGCCGCGTCGAGCCGGTTGGCATTCACTTTGACGGCCACCTTGAGCGGCGTCGCCGTCACGTCACCCTTGACGCCCAGCGTGCCCTTCTTGTTCAGCGTGGCCTGCAGATCGACCGGCAGCGGACGGCTCAGGTCGTCGCTGATGTTCTGCACCTTCAGTTGCAGCGGCGTGATGTTCAGTTTCACCGGCTGCGGCGTGGTGTTGTCCGTGAAATTGGCGGTGGCGTCCTTCAGGATCAACTCGCCGATCTTGTAACGCCACGCGGGCCCTTCCGCGTGCGCCTTCTTGACCGCATGGATCGCGGTGCGCTCCGGCGTGGCTTCGTGCTGTCCGCCAAGCGCGGCGAGGTTGATGCTGCCGTCTTTCAGACGCTGGGCATCGACCGCGAGCCCGGTCGTGTCGATGCTGGTCACTTCGGCGGTGCGCGCCGTCACATCCACCTGCTTGACCTTTGCGCTGCCTTGCGTGAGCGCAATCACCGGATCCTTGCTGCCGCGCGCCGCGAGCTTCAGCGACTGCAGATTCACTTGGGTGTCGGTGACCATCACGGCCGCCGGCAACTTCGACCAGTTCGCGCCGATATTGGCCGTGGCGGAGAGCGTGCCGTCCATGACTTGCGCCGCAGTCGCGGTGTCGAGGTACGGTTGCAACTTGGGCAGGTTCAACGCCTTCAGGTCGAGCTTCGCGCTCGCCGTTTTCGCCACGAAGCCGAACGCGCCGGCCACACCAAGGGATCCACCGCTGTCCTTGAAATCGGTATTGAGCGTGTAATGAGCGGGTGCAGTGGCGAGCGTCGAAAAATCGGTCAGCGTCACGGCCAGCTTTTGCATACCGACATCGACGGGACGCGAGGCGGCGTTGTCGCGAACATTGACGGTGCCGTCATTGAGCACGAAGCGCTTGATCGCCAGGTCCAGTGGCGGCGCTACCTTCGCGGTGGCATTGGCGGCGGATGCGGCAACCGGCGCGCTTGCGGCCGGTTGTGCGGCAGCAGCAGCCGGTTCCGGCGCGAACATCTTCTCGACGCTCAGCACGCCGTCTTTATCACGCGCGAGATTGGCGGTGGGCGCGTCGATACGGATCTCGTCCAAGTGATAAAGGCTCTTGAACGGCTCCAGCGTGGCGGCGGCCACATGCACGGCGCGCGCCGCGAAGAACGGCGCCTTGCTTTGATCCTGCACGTCCACGTCGTTCATATCCACGGTGCCCGCCACGCGCAGCGAGGGCGCGTCGTTCGAGACCACGAAGTTGAGCTTGAGATCAGTGGACAGTTTGCCGGACTGCACGATCACCGGCAGTTTGGTCGGCACGTAGGAGATGAGACGCGGCACATCGAGCCCGTCGAAGCGCAACGACACCTCCGACTCACGCGACGCGGCAAACGGCTTGGTCTTACCGTCGATGGCAAGCGGACTGCCGTCGATGCGCGCCCGCAGCAGCGGCTCGACGAAGATATCGGTTTTCGAAGGCAGCGTAGCGATGAACGGAATGCCGAGCTTCCATTGATCGATGACGTGCGTGGCGCCGAGGAGTTTGTCGTCGAATGTGATCTGGCCGTTTTCGAGGCGAATATTCGATACGGAAAATAGCGTCGGTTTGCTGTCCGGCTTGGCCGGCTGCTTCGAGAATTTCTCGATCAGATCCGTGAAATTGAAACGCTGCGCGTCGTAACGAACAATATGGAAGCGCGGCGAATCGAGCTGCACTTCGTCGATAATCGGCGCCGCGCGAAACAGCGAACTCCATGACGGCTGCACGATGAGCCGCGAGATATCCACGAAGTCACCCGCGCCGCCGCGCTCGCCGATATGCACGCGATCGGCTTCGAGCCGGAGCGTATACGGATTGAGCGCAATACGGCCGATGGTGGCCGGACGGTCGAGTTGTTTGCTGAGCTGTTGCTCGGCAATGTGGCGAATCAGCGGCGGTGCAGCAAAGAAGCCCAGCAGACCGAACAATACGAGGAAGATCAGCAGGCCGGTAATGACACGCCGGGTGCGGCGTGACTGCGCGACATCGCGCACGGTCTGCATGGACGATGCTAGTGATGCTTTATTAAGGCTTGCCATGCTCGGTCTTGGGTAGTGCGGCGGCAAGCCCGCCGCGAAAACGAAAATCCCGCAAGCGGCAGTATAAGTCTTGAATGTTTCGCGGGATATAAATGTAAGGCGAGGCTTACACATTCCCCTGCGCGATAGCGCCGCATGTCCGCCGCGGTGAGTTGGCGGACATGCTTTGCTCGATGCGTTAGCGGGTTGTTAGCGAGTAGTCCGCGGGTCGTCTCTAGCCGGCCGCTATTGAAGCACGGCTATCACGTCACGGACACGCTCACTGACGCACGACGGCCGGCGGTTGCCAACTGCCGTCGGTGGCTTGCGCCTTGGGCGCGTACAGACGCAGCACGAGTTGCAGATCGGCGCGCGGCGCCGGCAGCCAGTTGCCGCTCTTGCTGCGAGCGGACGACACGGTCACGTCGAGCGAGCCATCGCGATTGCGGCGCGCGCCGTTGCGGTCGCCGACCGCGAGACGCGCCGGCGCGCTTTCGCCCAACGCGCCGTCCTTCGTGTAGGCGGTGATCGACCAGAAGCCGCGCACCGGCGGCAGCTGATTCGGCGCGAAGTGGATCACGTAACGGTTTGCGCCGTTGAGCGCCCGACCGTCGCTGTCCTGGGTGACGACCGCGCGAACTTCGTCGTCTTTCGTGCCGATACCCGGTTGCGCGTATGCGGCATAGGCGCGCAGCGCGTAGTCGGGACCGTAGGTGCCTACGCCGTCGCCGAACCAGCTCCAGCCGTTGCCGTTCAGCAGATTGGACGGCGGCGTGACGACGCGCTCATGACCGTCGGCAAGACCCGCCGTAATGGCTTCCGGCGCATTCGGCAGCTTGACCGGCTCGCCGGGCGTCACGCCGAGGTCGGAAAGGAATTTGAGCGCGTGCGGATCGGCCGGCGTCGGCGGATTGTCGGGCAAGGCCTGCGCGAGCCGGTTGAAGAACCCATTGGCATCGAGCGCGGCGACTTGCGCGGCCGGCGTGCCGGAAGCAGGCACGGCGGCATCGGCGGCATTGCTGCGCGCGGGGGCGATGGAAGCAGAACGCGTGTCGCCCGCGTAGACGCTCAGCGGCGCGACGCGAATGGCGCGCTGCAGCTTGCGGACTGCCGTCAGATCACGTGTGCCGTTCGACTGAATGCGCACGCTCACCCATGCATTCCGGGTCGGCACGTCGACCCGCTTCACGCCCTTGGGCAACTCGCCCTGCCAGCCCGGGCCGACGAAGGCAATCGCCTGCGGCTTGATGCCAGCCGCACGAGTGGCGAACTGCGAACTGGTCGACCAGACCACGTTAGTCCACATGTCGAGCACGCGGGCATCCACGTAGCGGCCGTGCGAGTCGGGCAGCGCCACGATCACCGGTTCACTGCCGAGGTCCAGCCAGCCGGTCGAATCGAACGTATCGAGGCTCGGCTGCATCGGATTGGCGGCGCCGATCGGCGGCAATGCCTGAGCGTGGCGCAGCGTATTGAGCGGCGCACGGCCGGGATCGGTGCCGACCGCCGCGTCGCGCGCGACGCCCATCAGCACCAGCGGATAGCCGAATACGTACGAATCGGCGACTTCGTCCTTGATCCAACCGGTGGATTTCTGCGTTGCGGTGGGAGTCGACGCGCAACCCGCCAGAAATACGAGGCCTGCGAGCGATGCGCAGGTCCAATGACTCGAGTACAGCTCTCGGCGATTTTTTATCATTCGTTCAGGTGGCGGAACGTGTGGTCCTAAGGGAGACGCCGGTGCGCGACGAGCCCTGCTTGCGCGGCCTCCCAAAGCCCAACGCATCCAGTCCGCGGTTCGCGATGCCGACAACACCGGGTTGTATCGTATCCTTGGTCACCAGGCAAGCGCAAAGGCAGCAATAGCGCCGGTTCGCGCGCGCATACAGTCCTTTTTGCAGTACCGTTGACGTTTTTTTATTACATCCGCCCGGGCGTCGAAGCCTCGGGCGACTTTCATCGCTGCTCTTTCGCCCCCTCGTATCCGGAGCGCTTCATGTACATGCCTGCCCATTTCGAAGAGAACCGTTCAGAGGTTCTCCACCGCCTGATCGCCGAGCAGCCTTTCGGCGCGTTGATTACCCACGGACCGACCGGACTCGACGCGAATCATTTGCCGTTCGAATTCGAAGCGCCCGCTGCGGGGAGCCAGTCCGATGCGGCGACGGGTGAGACGCACGGTATCCTCCGCGCTCACGTCGCCCGCGCCAATCCCGTGTGGCAGGAAGCCGCGGCGAACCCGGAAGCGCTCGTGATCTTTCAGGGCCCGGCCGCCTACATCTCGCCGAACTGGTATCCGAGCAAGCACGAGGCGCATCGGCAGGTGCCGACTTATAACTATATGGTGGTGCATGCGCACGGCCGGATCGTCGTGCGCGACGACGAGTCGTTCGTGCGCGGCCTCGTCGCGCGCCTGACCCGCAAGATGGAAGCCGGCGAACCGGTGCCGTGGAAAATGGGCGACGCTCCCGCCGACTTCATCGCGCAGATGCTCGGTGCGATCGTCGGCATCGAAATCGAGGTGACGCGCCTCGTCGGCAAGTGGAAACTCGGTCAAAACAAGGCGGCGGCCGACCGTCGCGGCGCGGCCGACACCCTGCTCGCGCGCTCAAGCGACGAACAGCAGGCGGTCGGCCAAGCCATGCTGGACGCGCCGCCCGCGTACTGAGCGGACGTTTCCGCGATAAATCAGCGCCATACCGGCGCCGTTGAAGCACGCACTGCAATTCGTCCTTGACCTTCCCATTATGGGAAGGTCAATACTGGCCTCATGATGCGGCCTGATGCCGCCACGAGCCTTGCCTACCATGACCGAACTTGCCACCGCCCAGCGCCCCGCGGATGCCGCCGACGCTTCCGCCCACACCACCGAACTCGACATCGGCGGCATGACTTGCGCCTCGTGCGCGATGCGCGTCGAAAAGGCGCTCGCCAAAGTGCCGGGCGTCGTGAGCGCGTCGGTGAATCTGGCGACTGAAACCGCGACTGTCGATCTGGACGGCGCAGCCGCCGGCCCGGACGCGCTGATCGCCGCCGTCAAGAAAGCGGGCTACGAAGCGACGTTGAGCGCACCGCCGGATACCTCCACCGCCGCCGACGAGGCCGCGTCCGCCGACCGCAAGCGCGACCAGACCCGCCGCGAGCTGGCCGCCGTGCTCGCCTCCGCCGCGCTGACGCTGCCGCTCGCCGTGCCGATGGTCGGCGAATGGTTCGGTTTGCACGCAATGCTGTCGCCCTGGCTGCAATTCGCGCTCGCCTCGATCGTGCAGTTCGTGTTCGGCGCGCGCTTCTATCGCGCGGCCTATCGAGCGGTGCGGGCCGGCGCGGGCAACATGGACTTGCTGGTGGCGCTCGGCACATCGGCGGCGTATGGCATCAGCGTCTACGAACTGGCGACCCATCCCGGCGACATGATGCATCTGTATTTCGAAGCGTCGGCGGTCGTGATTACGCTGGTGCGCTTCGGCAAGTGGCTCGAAGCACGCGCCAAACGCCAGACCACCGACGCCATCCGCGCCCTCAACGCGCTGCGCCCCGATCGCGCGCGCATTCGTGTCGGCGCCGACGAGCGCGACGTGCCGCTCGCGCAAGTGCGGGTCGGCACGGTGGTGCTCGTGCGTCCTGGCGAGCGCGTGCCGGTCGACGGCGCGGTGCTCGAAGGCCGCACGCATATCGACGAATCCCTGATCACCGGCGAAAGCCTGCCGGTGCCGAAGCAGGTGGCCGACCCGGTCACTGCCGGCTCGATCAACGGTGAAGGCGCGATTGCCGTGACGACCACGGCGATCGGCGCGGAAACCACGCTTGCGCGCATCATCCGCCTCGTGGAAAGCGCGCAGGCCGAGAAGGCGCCGATCCAGCGGCTGGTCGATCGGGTCAGCGAAATCTTCGTGCCGGCGATCCTGGCGATTGCCGCGCTCACATTGGTGGGCTGGCTGATCGCCGGCGCGGGCGGCGAAACCGCGATTCTGAACGCGGTCGCCGTGCTGGTGATCGCGTGCCCGTGCGCGCTCGGACTCGCCACGCCGGCGGCCATCATGGCCGGCACCGGCGTCGCGGCGCGGCGCGGCGTGCTGATCAAAGACGCCGAGGCACTGGAAACCGCGCATCGGGTGACGATTGTCGCGTTCGATAAAACCGGCACGCTGACGCTCGGCCAGCCGTCTGTCACCGCGTTCGAGCCGATTGGCGGCATCAGCCGCGCAGAGGCGCTGGAGCTTGCGGCAGCGGTTCAGCGCAACAGCGATCATCCGCTGGCGCGCGCGGTGGTCAAAGCCTATGAAGCAGCTACGACGCAGTCCGCCGACATGCCCGCGGCGATTGGCGACACCGTTGCGGCTCCCACGCAGACGCGCGCGCTGCACGCCAGCGCCGCACGCGCGGTCGCGGGCCGCGGCGTCGAAGCGGAAGTCGACGGCCGCACGCTCGCGCTGGGCAGCGGACGCTGGCTCAACGAACTCGGCATCGAATTGCCGCCTGAACTTGCCGCGCGGGCTCACGAACTCGAAGCCGCCGGCAACACCGTCTCCTGGCTCATGCAGCGCGATCCGCAAGCGCCCGCGGCTCTGGCATTGATCGCGTTCGGCGACACCGTCAAACCGACGGCGCGCGCGGCCATCGAACGGCTGGCACGCATGGGCATCACGAGCGTGCTGGTCACCGGCGACAACCGCGGCAGCGCGGCGAGCGTCGCCAAGGCGCTCGGCATCGACGAATTCCACGCGGAAGTGCTGCCCGACGACAAAGCCCGCGTTATCCGCGACCTGAAAATTCGCAGCGCCGGCATTGTCGCGATGGCCGGCGACGGCATCAACGACGCGCCCGCGCTCGCCGCCGCCGACATCGGCATTGCCATGGCGACCGGCACCGACGTCGCCATGCATGCAGCCGGCATCACGCTGATGCGCGGCGATCCGGCGCTGGTGGCCGACGCCATCGACATCTCACGCAGGACCTGGCGCAAGATCCAGCAGAACCTGTTCTGGGCCTTCGTCTATAACCTGATCGGCATTCCGCTGGCCGCCTTCGGCCTGCTGAACCCGATGCTGGCCGGCGCGGCAATGGCGTTTTCGAGCGTCAGCGTAGTCACCAATGCGCTGCTGCTGCGCACGTGGCGCGGTGCGCAGGATGGTTCGGCACGCTAAGCGAGTACGAGCCTAAATACCCTGTGGGCCGTACGGTTATTACGAACTACTTTCGAATTTTTAAAGAAGGCGGACGCAGCGGCCGTAAACCAGCCATCGATGCCGGTCATGCCTATGCATGGACCACGCATTCCGCTTGTGCTTCTTTACTCCGCAACCGCCCATGGAATTTCTCTCTTTGCGCCGTGCCAGCGTTGGCGCGCGGCTCGCTATCCTTTCGTGCGTGCTGGTCGCGTTGATCTTCGCCGCGTTCACATGGGCGCTCACCCGCACCGCCGGCAAGCAGATCAGCGACCAGGTGCTCGAACGCATCGCCGATAAAGACCGCTCGATCGCCGCGATGATCAAGTTGTTCGACAAGGCCTTATCGAACGAGGTCGACCGCTCAATGTCGCTGTTCGCGAGTTTCCTGCCCACCGGCTACACGCTCGACGAGACCCAGAAAGTCGATATCGGCGGTGTCGCCACGCCGACCATCAAGGCGGGCGACAAAGTCCTGAACCTGGACTTTTCCATCCCCGATCTGTTTCTCGAACGCAGCGGCGCGGTCGCCACCGTGTTCGCGCGCAATGGCGACGACTTCGTACGCGTTACCACTTCGCTGAAGAAACAGGACGGCTCGCGCGCCATCGGCACGCTGCTCGACCGCAAGGCACCGGCCTACGCACTACTCCTCGCGAACAAACCCTATACGGGACTCGCCGCGCTCTTCGGCAAACGTTTGATCACGCAATACCGCCCGATCACCGACGCGAGCGGTCGCGTGATCGGCGCGCTGTTTGTCGGCGTCAATGTGGACAAGGAAATTCAGTCGGTCGAAGACGGGATTCGCAATCTGAAGATCGGCGACAGCGGTTACTACTTTGTTGTCGATGCGTCGAAGGGCGCGGAGCGCGGCAAGCTGATCGTGCATCCGGCAGCGGCCGGCCAGAACGCCGACAACGCGAACGCACCGTATCAGCAGATGCTCGACATGAAGGACGGCCAGCTCGAATACAGCTCGGCCGACGCCACGCTCGGCGAGCGCGGCTCGCGCGACAAGTTCGTGTCGTTCGTTACCGTGCCGGAATGGCAATGGCTGGTTGGCGGCGTCGCGCCGCGCGACGAAGTGATGGCCGACGTCGTCGCCACCCGCAATGAATTTCTACTGCTCGGCTTCATCCTCGTCGGCGTGTTCGCGGTGGTGTTCCTGATAGCGGTGCGGCGCCTCGTGAGCCGTCCGCTCGAAGAAGCCGCCAAGGCGTCCGAACGTTTCGCCTCGGGCGATCTGAGCGTGCGCGTGGCGAATGGCGCAAACGCGCGCGCCGATGAAATTGGCCGCCTGATGCAGTCGATCGACGGCATCGGCGAAGGACTCGCGCGCATTGTTTCGCAAGTGCGCAATGCGTCGACGGACATGTCCCACGGCACCGAAAAGATCGCCACCGGCAGCGGCAACATCGCGGCGCGAATCGCCACGCAGGCGAGCAGCCTCGAAGAAACAGCGGCGAGCATGGAAGAGATCACCTCGACCGTGCAGCAGAACGCCGACCATGCCGCGCAAGCGAACACGCTCGTCACGCGCGCCGCCGACGCCGCGCTCGAAGGCGGCCGCGCGGTTGAACGCGTGGTGTCGACCATGGGCGAGATCAGCCGCTCGTCGCAGAAAATCGCCGAGATCACGACCGTGATCGAGGGCATCGCCTTCCAGACCAATATCCTCGCGCTGAACGCCGCCGTGGAAGCGGCGCGCGCCGGCGAGCACGGCAAGGGCTTCGCGGTCGTGGCCTCGGAAGTGCGCGCGCTGGCGCAGCGCAGCGCGGCCTCGGTGAAGGAGATCGAGAGCCTGATCGCGAGTTCCACGACGACCGTGCAAAGCGGCTTCCGGATAGCCGAAGAAGCCAGTTCGACGATGCAGGGCATCGTTCAACAGGTCGGCCAGGTTCGCGCGATCATGGGCGAAATCAGCGTCGCCTCGCGCGAGCAATCGGGCGGCATCGAACAGGTGAATCTCGCCGTCACGCAGATCGGCGAAGCCACGCAGCAGAACGCTACGATTGTCGGCGAAGCGGAACTTGCAGCGGCCGAGTTGCGCGATCCGGCCGCGCGCCTTGCGCAGGTGGTCAGCGTGTTCAAGCTGGAAAGCGCGCGCGATTGAGGGTGAGCATCGCGGCACGGCGTTGCGTGCCGCAGCGCGCCGCGCGCCGTTGCAGCAGCAACAGCGTTTCTTCAATACACCCGCTTCAGAATTCGACGTCCAGCTCGTCGATCTCTTCCACTTCCTGTTGCGCGTCGGCGATCCACTCCTGCATCTCGGGCAGCGCCATGATCCGCTGTCCGTATTCGACGATTTCCGGATCGAGCTTGACGTCGTAGGTGACGAATCGCGTCACCACAGGCGCGTACATCGCGTCCGCCGTGGTCCGCTCGCCGAACAGAAACGGCCCGCCATACTGCTTCAGGCATTCGCTCCAGATCGTCACGATCCGGTCGATGTCCGATTGAGCCCGCGCCCACACCTTGAAGCCTGGAAAATGCGCTTTGAGGTTCATCGGCAAGGCCGAGCGCAGGGAGCCGAAACCCGAATGCATCTCGCCGCAAATCGAGCGGCAATGCGCGCGTGCGCGAATGTCTTCCGGCAGCAGCTTTGCGTCCGGTTTGAGTTCGTTCAGATATTCGGCAATCGCCAGCGTGTCCCAGATCTCGATGCCGTCGTGAACGAGGCACGGCACCAATATCGATGGCGACAGCAGCAGCAGTTCGGCGCGTGCCGCTGGATCGTCGATCGGCATGACGACTTCTTCGAAAGGCAATCCGCTAAACCGGGTCAACAGCCAGCCGCGCAACGACCACGACGAATAATTCTTGCTGCTGATAGTGAGCGTGGTATTCGCCATACGATTCTCCTCCAGATGAGGCGTTCGGTCGGCGCCTGACGCCATGCGTGCACGTTGCCGTGCGCGCGCGCACCAAAGCGCGGCAATTTCGGCCCGTTGCCCTGACTCGCGCAAATGCTATGCCAACGTGCAGGCAGGGCCGCCCCCGTGCTTATGCTGATTGGCACATGACTTGCCTCTATTTGGGTTCCATCCTCTTCAGCATTCGTGCGAAGGTTATGAACCTGTTCGCATATCCCACATATCAGGCTTTCGCCGACATGATGCTGCCCATGCGGCACGGTGCGGCACTGATGAATCATTCGCTCGACGCGTGGCCCGCGTTCGGCGAAACGTCGCATGGCCGATCGATCCGCGCCGCCTGCGAATTGTTGACACTCGCCGGTCTCACGCCCGTGCGGCCGCCGTTCGACATCGATAGCGTGGTGTCAGAGGGCAAATCCGTGGCGATCGTCGAAGAAGTCGCGGCGCACACGCCATTCTGCTCGCTGCTGCATTTCCGTAAGCAGACCCCGCCGTCGGTGCCGCAGCCCCGTGTGCTGGTGATCGCACCCATGTCCGGTCACTTTGCGACACTGCTGCGTGGCACTGTGCGCACCATGCTGACCGAACACGACGTCTACATCACCGACTGGCACAACCCGCGCGACGTTCCATTGAGCCAAGGCCGCTTCGGCTTCGACGAATTCGTGCAGCACGTGATCGACTTCACTGAAGCGATCGGGCCCGGCGCGCATCTGCTGGCCGTGTGCCAGCCGACCGTTGCCGCGCTGGCAGCGGTCGCGCTCATGGCCGCCGACGATCATCCCGCGCAGCCTGCGAGCATGACGCTGATGGCCGGTCCGCTCGACACCCGCATCAACCCGACGCGCGTCAACGACCTCGCGAAGAGCAAGCCGATCGAGTGGTTCGAGCAGAATCTGATCAGCGCGGTGCCGTTCGGTTTTGCGGGCGCGCACCGGCGCGTGTATCCGGGCTTCGTACAGTTGACCGCGTTCATGGCGATGAATCTCAACCGCCATCTCGATTCGTTCGAGACGATGCATTACGAACGCGCCAAAGGCGATCCCGCGAAAGCCGACACGATTCACACGTTCTACGAAGAATACTTCGCGACGATGGACCTGACGGCCGACTTCTACCTGGAGACCGTCGATACGGTTTTTCAGCGGCATGCGCTGCCGTTGCATGCGCTCGAAGTCAAGGGGCGTCTCGTCGAGCCGTCGAAAATTCGCCGCACGGCCTTGCTCACGGTGGAAGGCGAGAAGGACGATATCTGCGCCGTCGGGCAGACGCTCGCGGCGCAAGACATGTGCGACAAATTGCGGCCCTATCTGAAGACGCACCACGTGCAGACCGGCGTCGGGCATTACGGCGTGTTCAATGGACACCGCTGGGAGCGGCAAATCTATCCGCGCGTGCGGGCCGTGATTTACGACAATGAGCCGCGCGCGGTGTTGGTCGGTTCGCGGGCGCGCACGATCCAGCCAGTGCCCGCGGCCAAGGCTGCCGAGGTCACGGCGGCAGCGCCGGCCGCGACGGCGGTGGTCGATGTGGAAGTGGATGCGGCGGTGAGGGTCGGGTCGAATGGATCGGGCGCTGCATCGAGTGAAGGGGCGGCCGCTGCCATCAAGCCGCAGACGCCGCGCGCTCCGCGCAGGCGGCCGCCTGCAGCGTAATGCGCGTTTCTTGGTGCTTTCTTAGCGCTTTCCCAGCACCTTTAGCGGCGCTGTCTCGATGGGCGGTCTGCGTGCGTGGCCGCGCGTTGATGCGCGCTGCACACGCAGACGCGTTCCCTTCGCTATGCCGCGACGCTCTTCCAGGGCGTCACCGGCGGCACGTCACACGGCCCTTCGACGTCGATCGATTTGAAATCGGCCGGTGAGACGATTTCGATGTACTCCATATCTTCCGAATAATCGAACAGATAGTGAACGATGCCCGGCGCCTGATGCACGCAATCGCCGGCGGCAACGAGCGTCTCCTTGTCGCCGTACATGAAGCGCGCCCAGCCCTTCAGCATGATCACAATGTGGAAGTCGGCCTCATGACGGTGCCAGCCGGTGCCTTGCTCTGGTGCGTGATTCGCCTTGACGAGTTGCGCGAGCACCTTGCCGCCGGTCGCCTGCGCGATGCCTAAATCACGGTAGAGAAAAAAGTCGCGTAAGCCCTGATCCACGTAGGACGTGTCTTGCGGACGGACATGGCTGAATTGCGTGGCGAATTCGGTGGACATGATCGCGCTCCTCGCGAGTGAGCCGGCAGTTGAAAACGACGCATTGGAGCGTCGGTTGCAAGCATCAAGCGGGCCAGTCCACTGGAGCCGGTTTTGCACGATTCGCAGGCGCTGCGCTGATTGCCGCGCCGCCTCGCGCGGCGCGATCTGGTTTCAAACGCTGCGGTGCTTAGGCGCTCGGGCGGAACATCTGGAACATGTCGCCGATTTCCGCATAGTCCCCGCGATAGCCGGCGCGCATGATCGGCTGCGCCGCATGCGTGTCGAACAGGCCGTCTTTCAGATAGGCCTCGTTGATGTGCACGCCGACCACCTGGCCGAGCGACAGGTAGTTGTCCATCGGTTTGCCGTCGAGTGTATGCAGACGCACCACTTGCAGCAACTTGCACTCGAGCGCGGCCGGCGATTCGGCGACGTGCGGCACGGCGACGTTACGGCCCGGCGCAGGCGTGAGACCCGCGAGTGCGAATTCGTCGACAGACGGCGCGACCGGCGCCGACGAACGGTTCATCTGCTCGGCGAGCGGTTTGGTGGCCAGGTTCCAGACGAATTCGCCGGTGGCTTCTATGTTGGTGACGCTGTCTTTACGACCTTCGCTGCAAAAACCGATGATCGCCGGGAAGGTGGCGAACGCGCCGAAGAAACTGTATGGCGCGAGATTCAAAGTACCTTCGGCGTCGCGCGACGAAATCCAGCCGATCAGCCGCGGTGCGACGATGGCTTTGAAGGGATCGTGCGCAAGGCCGTGGCCCGTGGCGGGATCGTAGAAGTAGTGGGACATGGCGCTGAGTCGGCTTGACGGATTGAGCCTGGATTGTGGGCTAGAGGGCATTTATACAGCAGAGCGGCGGCCGCTGCTGGGCATGGCATTTCCCGCAAGGCACCCCGCGCCATTTCCGGTGAGGCCGTGATGATGCGCAAGAAGCCTCGCCCCCGTTCCGGCAATCAGCCGCCGTCGCCGTGTCCGTTCATCAACCGCGACTGATCACGCGGCGGCGTCCTTCTTTCACCTGCGCCAGATGCGCGTCGTCCCATTCGTAGAAACCGGCGCCGCTGCGCACGCCGACGCGCCCCGCGTCGACCTGCTCGCGCAATAAGTCGAGCACGTCTTCGTCTTTGGCCAGTTCGGGCATCAGATGCGTGGAGATATCGAGGAAGGTGTCGAGCCCGCCCATATCCGCACCCTCGAGCGGCCCAACGATCCCCCAGCGGCGTCCGAGCGACGCCTTCATCACGCGGTCGACCACGTCAGGCGTCGCCGCCCCGGATCGGACAATGTTCAACGCCTCGCGCAGCACCGCGAACTGCAAGCGGTTGCCGACAAAGCCCGGAATCGCCTTCGCCAGCACCACCGGCTCCATGCCGATCGCGCTCATCAACGCGGCGGTCTGCTGGGTCACTTCCGGCGCGGTCGCCGTGCCCGGCACGACTTCGACGAGCGGAATCATGTGCGGCGGGTTCCAGAAATGCGCGATCACGAAGCGCTCTTTCGCGCGCAACGGCGTGACCAGTTGATCAGGCGGGAAACCGCTGGTATTGCTCGCGAGAATCGCGTCATCGGAGAGCAACTCAGTCAGCGCCGCATACAGGCGATGCTTCAGTTCGAGCACTTCGGGAATCGCCTCGA
Source organism: Paraburkholderia sp. RL17-383-BIF-A (assembly GCF_046028015.1). NCBI lineage: Bacteria > Pseudomonadati > Pseudomonadota > Betaproteobacteria > Burkholderiales > Burkholderiaceae > Paraburkholderia > Paraburkholderia sp. RL17-383-BIF-A. The sequence continues at coordinate 55,405 of NZ_JARESR010000037.1, forward strand.
TCACGAATTGCGCCGACGCCATCACGTCGAGTTGCGCATGGGTTTCGATGCGCGCCAACGCCGCTTGCCGTGCCGCCTGATCGATGCGCCCGGCGTCGATCAGCTCGTCGAGCACCGCTTCCGCTTTCGACGCAACGCTCGCAAGACGCGCCGGATCGACGTCGTGGACGATCGTTCTGTGTCCGTGCAGCGCGCTTTGCGTCGCAATGCCGACGCCCATCAATCCTGTGCCAACTACGCCTATGACTGCCTTGTCCACGCCGCTCTCCCGCTGCCGTCGATAAAAGCTTCGAAGCATAGCGCAGCGCGCCGATTCGCAAGGCCGAACGCGACAAAGCCGGTCTTCCGCGAGGAAGGACCGGCTTTGTGCACTTCACGCCGCGTCGCGCGGCGCGGTCATGCGGCCATCAGTAGCGCGGCGGCGGCGGACGATGGTCGCCGTGGTGGTGCGGGTCGTAATCGTGCGGGTGATGGCGCATCCAGTCGTCATGAGCCCAGTAGCGGTGGCCGTCGTAGTAACGATCGCCATGCCAGCCGATATTGATCGACACGCCAACAGGCGTCATGTGCGGCTGACCGTACACCGCCGGTCCCGGACCGTTCTCCACGACCACCCGTTCCTGGGCGAATGCGCTGCCGGCTGCGAGCAGCGCGCCGCCCGCCAGCAGCGTTGCAATGATCGAACGCGATGTCTTGTTAAAGGTTTTCATAGTGACCTCCCATCAAAGTTTTGTATCAAGCCGGCGTCCGTCGATCGGCCTCGAACTGCAATGTCAGGCTCGAACCAGACGCCGTACGCTTGAGACCAACTTTAGCGGCGCAAACCGCGTGAAGACGTGAGCACTTGTAAGCGCTCATTTCAAAGAAGGGGACGGATGAAAGGCCCGCGTTTTAGCGGTCAACGCCCGTCCGTCAGGCCATGCGAGATGATTTGACCGTGCGGCAAACCGGCGCAGTGTCAGCCGCCGTTACATTCATTTCGGGGTAGAAATATTCGGACAGCAGGCCTGCGGGCGAAAAATGGGCCCCAAAAAACAAAAGCCACGGTACGCGTTTCGCGAACTGTGGCTTCAATCATTCGATGCGCACCCGAAGTGCGCGCCCGTACGCGGTGATCCGCGCTTCAGGCCGGTGCAGCGTGGCTTTTAGTCGGTCAGCTTGATGCCGAACAACGTGGCTTGTGCCCTGCGCACGCGTTCTGCTTCGCGGCTGCGTGCTTCGTACGAATACTCAGCGTCCAGCGGCAGATGGGGCGACGCAAAGAGGTCGCTGACCTTTTGGAACAATGCAAAGATGAAGCTCATGGCGACTCCCGGTTGGTTACTGCATTAGCTAGGGTTTTCCCTTAAGAAGCATTATAGGGTTTTCCCTAGATTAACGCTAGTGCAATGCAGCAATTTTTTGGCGCGGCGTCTTGTCACGGCGCATTTCCCACATTGTGCGTCGCATCATGACAACGTCCCCGTTTTCGGGCATTCAGGGCCGGAAGGGAGAGCCGCGCGCAGCGCGGTCTTGACGCGATTTCTGTTGAAACCGGCTTTGAGAGGGGAAGGGAGCAAGAACACCGCCGGTCGGCGATCGTTGTTCGGATCGCCGCGGCCGGTGCGTTACCAGCGCGGCGGTCACTGACCATCACTGCGGAATAACCGCTTTCGGCCTATGCGAATGCTGCGCCCGCGCGGCGCGTTTGGTATGCGCCGCCGTGACGGCAGCTTGCGGAGCAGTGGCGGCGGCGGCCGCGGCCGCGCCGGAAGCGGCACTGGCGGCCGCGGCATTCGCCATCGCCATATGCGTGTCGAGCAAACTGGCCATCGCCGCTTGCTGGTTCTGCATCATCTGTTCGATGCGATGCTGCTGGGCAGTGGTTTCACGCGTCAGGCGCATCAGCAACACGGTCTGCGTGATGCCGATCGCAACCGTCACCAGCAACGCGCCCACCACGATCGACAGCATCCACTTCATGCGGCGCGAATGATCGGTCGCGGCGCGGCGCTGATCGGCGATCACGCCATACAGCGCGTCGACGGTATCGGCAAAGGCGGTGGCCCGCGCGCGATCGAGTTCCGGCGCGGCGCGCAGCGCGGCCGCGGCCGCTTCGGCGCGCCGGGCTTCGCGCCACGGCGTGGCGAACTCGGCGCTCGCTTGTGCGGATGCCGATGAATTCGTCGATGTCTGCGCGGCAGGCATCGGCTCGGCGGATGCAGCGCTCGCCTGCGCCGAAGCGGTTTCATCCACCGTATTCGGGGGTTCAACTGAAGTCGCTTCTCGCGATGCCGAAGCCGATGCCGATGCCGAAGCCGAAGCCGCCTTGGCGAAAGTCGCAGCAAAACGTTGCGGCGCCTTGCTGCCACCCAGGGTCTGCGCGGACGCGGCATCCGTCGACGCCCCCGTCGTCGCCCCCGCCTCGGACGCCTGGCGCAGCGCGGTCACGCTGCGCGCCACGGTTGCTGCCGCCATGGCTGGCGTCAACGGGGCCGCCGGTTTCTCGTCGGCATTAGCATCCGTTGCCGGCTTCGTGTCGCACAAAGCCAGTTCGCCGACCGGCGAAGCCGTCGTCGCCAGCGGCTCCATTTCGAGCCCGCTCAGTTGCGCGTTGACCGGCATCGGCTCATCGGACTTCGCGGCGCGGGGCGCGCGGCGCGCCGAGCGCGCGTCGAGCGGCCCGCTGTCGCCGGCATCGATCGCGCCGACCGCCGCCAGCACTACATCGGGTAACTCGAAACCGTGCAGCGTGCCTTGCCGGATGTCGATATTCATCGCTTCCAGCGTGGCGCGGGTGGGATCGTCGGGGAACAGGTCGAGCGTGCTGTCGTCGCGAGAGGCGTCGCTCAGTTGCGCGAGACGTTGTGCAGAGCGCGCGGCGCGCGCCAGCTTGTTTTCAGTTTCGGTCGAGACGGTGGCCTGACGCCGCTTCTTCGAAGCTGTGCGCGAAGGCCGGGACTGCGTGGATGCTACGGAATCTGCCATAGAGAAAAAAGCGGTCGTCGCCGGAAAGCGGGCGCCGAGCACCGCTCGTCAATGCCGTTGGAATTTTTCGAGACCGCATTGTCGCATGGCCGCCCGCGCCCGCCGAAGCCATTCGCCGAGGATTTTCCGTTTTCACGAAGTCGCGTCGTCCTGCCGGAACTGCTTCACGCCGTGCAGTTGTCGCAAGCGGCCGCAGATCGCGTGATATTCCGTATTCGACACGCGATGCAAGGTGATCATCACCTCGTCGCACTCGGGCGCGTCCTCGCTTTGCTGCATCACGAACTGTTTGACGCGCGGGCTTGCGGCGCCGAGTTCGTCGTGCAGCGAGTGGAAGGTCATGGTGCCGCGCTCGACGATCATCGTCAGTTGGCGCCGCTGCTTGACCGTGATGAAGCGGCGCTCGAGCGGCTTGATGCCGGCAAGGATGATCAGAATGATGATGGTCGCCGCGATCGACGCGGTGTACAGCCCGCCGCCCACCGCCAGCCCGATGGCGGCGACCGACCAGAGGCTTGCCGCCGTCGTCAGGCCGCGCACGATCTCGCCGCGCAGCAGGATCGAACCCGCGCCGAGAAAGCCGATGCCCGACACGACCTGCGCGGCCATCCGCGACGGGTCGAGCACCACGTGCTCCCCGCCCAGCACTTCGGCAAAACCGTAGGCCGAGACGATCATGATGAGCGTCGAACCGACGCACACCAGCATGTGCGTTCGTAGACCCGCGGCCCACGAAAGCCGCTCCCGCTCGAAGCCGATGACACTGCCGAGCGCCGCGGCCAGCCCCAGACGGGCGATGAGTTCGAGATTCCCCAACATTGTTTTTCCTCCTTATCGGCAATTATTTGAGATGTTTTCCGCACCGGCGCCGGAGTGCCGGCGGGACCTGTTTGCTTTATGCTAGGCCGCACGCCGCGAGGCGGGTTGCCAGGCGGGTTGCCAGGCGGGTTGCCAGGCGGGTTGCCAGGCGGTTGCCAGGCAGGTTGAGCCGGTCGCACTGCGAGTCGTCGTGCTGATTTCGGCTTGGCCGCCGGCAAAGCAGGTAGCATCCGCGCTCACCAACAGGTTGGCCGGCGAATGCGCCGCGCTGCGACTTTGGCTACGGCACTAACCCGTAGGCCCTTCGAAATACGCGTTTGACCAATTTGACTATGCAGAGCACGAACCCTTCCGCCGCTTCCACCATCGCCCTCGCGAAGAGGCTGCGCGACCACTTCACAGGCGTGGTGCTGCCCATGTGGCGGGGCCCGGGATTCAACGCCGCACTGAAGCTGCCCTACGAAGCGGTTAGCGCTGAAGGCCATCAGCCGCTACCTGCCGAGCGTTTCCGGGCCATGGCCTGCGCGCGGCAATTGTTCGTCTTCTCCCAAGCAGGCGACGAAGCTCACGCGCAGGTGCTGTTCGACTCGTTGGCGCGTACCTTTCAGGACACCCGCCACGGCGGATGGTTCTACAGCGTCGATTCGCAAGGCGCACCGCTCGATACCACCAAGGATCTGTACACGCACGCATTCGTCGTGTTTGCATGCGCGGAATATGGCCGGCGCTCCGGCAATCCCGACGCGCTGGAACTCGTGCATCGCACGTCGGCGGTGATCCAGTCGAACTTCGCCGCCGAAGGCGATCTGTTCAACGCCGCGCTGACCGCGGACTTCGCCGGCGTGACGGGCACGCCGATCCAGAATCCTTTGATGCACCTGACCGAAGCCTGGCTGGCCGCTCGCGAAGCCACGCACGACAACGCTTTCGACGCCGCATTGCGGCGCCTCGCCGGCGCGGTCGCCCGTCACTTCCTGCACGCGCCCACGGGTTGCATCGCGGAACTGCCGATCGGTGCGGCCGAGAACCGTCTGGAACCCGGTCATCAGTTCGAATGGTTCTGGCTGGTCAAGCAGGCGGGCGCCGTGTTCGAAGGTTCCGGTCTTGCCGAAGCGATGCCACGAGCGTTCAGCTTCGCGCAGCAACATGGGGTGGACCGGGAGACAGGCGGCGTGTGCGCCTCGCTTGATGAAACCGGGCGGGTGAAGGACGCGACCCAGCGGATCTGGGCGCAAACCGAGTATCTGCGTGCGCTGGCAAGCCAGGACGAACAGACGGCGCTCGCCGCGCTGCCCCGGCAAATCGAACGGTTCCAACAACGCTTCCTGCGTCCGCAGGGCTGGTTCGAGTGCAAAACGCCGGCCGGTGAGGTGGCCCGGGCAGACATGCCGTCGACCACGCCCTACCACCTCGCGACCGCCTATGAGGCCTTGCCGGTGTGAGGCTGCCGGTGAGGCGCGCATCGCGCGGCCTTCTCGCGTCCGCCAACCAACCTGTCCGACGCTCCCGAGGCCGCAAAAAACTCGACCAACCCCGGTAGCGTCCGCGACTTGGGCACCCGAGCGATCGCGAAGCCGGCTGGCGCCGGCCGCGATCTCACGACGTCATGACGGGCCCGGACAAAAAGCCGACCGCCTGGCCGATCAGTACTCTTCGCGCTGCCAGGTGCTCCAGCCGGTGTCGGCAGATTTAAAACGCATATAAGTTGCGCTTTGCCCGGTGGGGGTGTCCGACACGTCGCCATGCGGCTTGCGATCGGTCGTGTGGAGGGCGAAAGCCTGGCGGTCCGCGGTATCGACCGTAATACGGCCGATCGGGTCCGGGGCGCCTTCTTGAGGGGATTTAGACTCCAATATCGCCAGATAGGGGGTCAAACGACTCCAGAACGAGGTCAGTTCTTCTTGCAAATAATGTGTCAATGTTTTTCCTAGAAGAGTAATACAAGCAGTTTACCCTACCGGGCGGAGCGGCCTTCCAATTGCTTCCCAAGCCGGAAAAATGCCGATGCGGGGGAATACCCGAATACTGGTTGGTTGGCGTCCGTCATAAAGACGTGATACAACTCCTACTTCGCGCTCGATCTCGCGTTGAGAAATAGCGGTCGCGAATGCAACACACAACATTTACTGGATTAAAAATGGCAACAGGTACTGTGAAGTGGTTTAACGATGCAAAGGGCTTTGGCTTCATCACGCCGGACGACGGCGGCGAAGACCTGTTCGCGCACTTTTCGGAAGTTCAAGGCAGCGGCTTCAAGTCCCTGCAGGAAAACCAAAAAGTGACGTTTGAAGTTAAGCAAGGCCCGAAGGGCAAGCAAGCTGCGAACATCCAGCCGGCCTAAGTACCGTCAGGTACGTTGAGGCACCCTTAGGCGCTTGCGTCTAATGCAAAATGGCCCGCTTTGGCGGGCCATTTTCTTTGTCTGACGGTTTGGTTTTTAGCGCTTGCTCGGGCTAAATCGCGCGCATGCCGGACAACGAAAAATCGGCTGATGGGCCACGCGCTTCGTCGAATTGTTGCGTGCGCAACACAGATTCCGAAATTTCGAACACGGAAACCGCCTGCTTCAACTGCTGCGTCTGCTGATGCAGCGATGCCGCCGCTGCCGCGGCCTGTTCGACGAGCGCCGCGTTCTGCTGCGTCATCTCATCCATCTGTACTACCGCCTGGTTGACCTGTTCGATACCCGTGCTCTGCTCGAGCGACGACGCGCTGATTTCCGCCATCATCTGCGTGACGCGCGAAATCGAGGCGGACACGTTGCTCATCGCTTCCCCGGCATGCTCGACCAGCGCCGAACCGCCCTGAATCTCGGCGACCGATTCGCTGATCAGCGTTTTGATTTCCTTCGCCGATTGCGCGCTGCGCTGCGCGAGGCCGCGCACCTCGCCCGCCACCACGGCGAAGCCGCGCCCCTGCTCGCCGGCGCGGGCCGCTTCCACGGCCGCGTTGAGCGCGAGAATATTGGTCTGGAACGCGATGCCGTCGATCACCGAAATGATCTCGGCGATCTTGTCCGAGCTCTGCGCGATGCCGCGCATCTTGTCGACCACCTCGTTGACCACTTCGCTGCCGCGCGAGGTCGCCTCAAGCGCGGTTTCGGCGAGCGCATTGGCCTCCCGGGCGTGCTCGGCGTTCTGACGCACGGTGGCGGTCAATTCCTCCATGCTCGACGCGGTTTCTTCCAGCGAAGCCGCCTGGCTTTCCGTGCGCGCCGACAAGTCGGCGTTGCCGGTCGCGATTTCGTCGGCGCCGAGGTGGATCGAGTCCGCGGATTCGCGCACGGTTTGCACGGTACGCGCCACGCTGGCCTGCATTTTCGCGAGGCCCGAGAACAGCCGGCCGATCTCATTGGTGCCGCGCGCGGCGATCGGCTGGTCGAGGCGGCCTTGCGCGATTCGGTCGAAGTGTCGGCCCGCTTCTTCCAGCGGCGCCACCACGCCCCGGCGCAACGCCGCATACACGGCGAACGTGCCGGCCACCAGCGCCAGCAGGATCACGAGGCTGACGGCGCGAAACGTCGCCATGCGCGTATCGATCGAATCGAGCGATGCGCGGCTCGCCGCGTTGCCGAACTGCACGAAGTTATGTGACTCGCCGAGGTAGGCGTCCTGGAACGACTGGGTCGGCTGGTCGAGAAAGGCCTGAATGTTGTTCGCGTCGAGAAACTGCACCAGTTCCGCGAGCGCGTCGTGCAGCTTCTTGTAGCGCTCGGCGAGGGCCGCGGCACGGGCGCCGTTCTCGTCGCCGGTCTTGGGGGCGCTCATGAAGGCCGCGAACGACTGGTCGGCGGCCGTCAACTGTTCGCGGGCGTGCTGCACGATGTCGGTCGGCTCGGAGCCGCCCCGCACCATGCGCGTGCCGGCGCGCGAGAGATTGATGCGCGCGTCCATCAGATGCTGGGTCGTTTCGTTGACCGCGTCCACCTGCTTCAAGGCGATGTTAGACAGATCGTTCACGTCGTCATGGGTACGCGTGAGCGACCAGAACCCCAAACCGACCGTGACAAGCTGGAAAACGCAGAATGCGGCCAGAACACACAACAGGCCGGATGCGACCTTGATCTTGCTGAACATCGTGAATACCTGAAGGCAAAGAATAACGGGAGCTACGTCAGGGTTAACGGCATCGCCGAGCCGCGCTTGAGACCAATTCCATCAAAGATCGTCTTACGTCCCCTTTACATCGGCCAACTTCACCATTGCAATCACTTCGCACAACAATGCATGGAGCAAATTACCGATTCCCCTTGACGCGGCGCGTGCGCGCTTCCTAGAGTGGGTAGGGACTGCACGACGCAGGCCAGTGCAGATTGCCACCGCGGGCTATGCCCGAAGGACTCACAATGACCGACCTCCTCGACCGGGCGCGCGGCGCACTGCATGCCCAGCCGTTCAGCATGCTGTTGGGCGCAGAGTTGATGCACACGGGCACCAACGAACTCACGCTGAGTCTGCCGATCCGCGACGAGTTGCGGCAACAGCACGGCTTCGTGCATGGCGGCGTCATCAGCTATCTCGTCGACAATGCACTGACGTTCGCCGGTGCGCTGCTACTCGGGCCCAAAGTCGTGACCGGGGAATACAAGATCAATTACCTGCGCCCGGCCATCAACGGCACGCTGATCGCGCGCGCAAAGGTCGTCTATGCGGGCCAGCATCAGGCCACCTGCCAATGCAACGTGTTCGTGATGGAAGGCAACCGCGAAAAGCTGATTGCCGTCGCGCAGGGCACCGTGAACCGGATCAGCGAAAGCGGCGAACACGAACACGGCAACTGAGACCGTAGCCTTTCCTGAAGCACATCGCGCCGTCATCGAGGCGCTTGTTCACGTTTCGTCATTTAGCTAATATACGAAACGTTATCCACCGATGGCTCCATTCGGCGCACTGCCTCATGACAGACGACCTCACGCGCATCAACGCGCTCGCGAATGCCAGCCGGCTCGCCGTCATGCGCTGGCTGAAAGAGCCGACGCTGCATTTCCCGTATCAGGACCACGCCGATATCGAAACGGTCGGCGTGTGCTGCACGTTCATCACCGACAAGCTCGGCATCGCACCCGCCACGACCACGCGCCACATGCGCATCCTCGCCGATGCGGGACTCGTTCGCGCGCAGCGGATCGGCAAATTCACCTATTACAAACGCATCGACGCCGAGTTGCAGAAGCTCGGCCGCGACCTCGCCAATCTGTAGGCGCGCGGTATTCACGAGACCGCGCCGCCACCTTCCCGACAGCTTAGGAGCCACATGGACGAACTCGCACTTGCCACCGACGCGGACCAGCGCGCGCACGCTTACCTTGCCGGTATCGGCAAACGCCGGGTGTTTCCAGACGCCGCCGCGCTCCAGCAACTCGCGGCCTTCGATGAAGCCTTCCCGCAACACGGCCACGCGCCCGTCGACGTACTGCGCCTGCTCGACGAAAGCGGATCGCCTGGCACGGTCGCGTCGAACGATCCGCGCTACTACGGCTTCGTGATCGGCGCGGTGCTGCCGGCCGCGGCGGCGGCCGAACGTTTGATGGGCGCGTGGGACCAGTGCGCGTCGACCTTCGACAACTCGCCGGTCGCGGCCACGATCGAGAAGATCGCCGCACGCTGGGTGCTCGACGCGCTCGATTTGCCGCGTGAAGCGGCGATCGGCTTCGGCACCAGCGCAACGGCCTGCACGCTTGTGTGCATCGCGGCCGCGCGGCGCGCGCTGCTGGCACGCAAGGGTTGGGATTTCGACAACGACGGCCTGGACGGCGCGCCGCCGGTGCGCGTCGTGATCTCCGAGATGGCGCATATCACGGTGAAAAAGGCGTTGCGCGTGCTCGGCTTCGGCATGAAGCGCGTGATCGCCGCGCCCGTGGATGCGCATGGCCGCATCGATCCCGCGCAGTTGCCGCCGCTCGACGACATGACGATCTTCTGCGTGCAAGCCGGCGAAGTGAACACCGGCGAATTCGATCCGTTCGCGGAAGTGATTCCTCGCGCCAAGGCGGCCGGCGCGTGGGTCCACGTGGATGGCGCGTTCGGCCTGTGGGCGCGCGCCTCGTCGAAACGGGCGCTGACCGAGGGCATCGACGGCGCGGATAGCTGGACCACCGACGGCCACAAGTGGCTCAACACACCGTACGACGGCGCAATGGCGATCTGCCGCGACGCGCGCGCGATCTCGGCGGCGATGAACAGCGACGCGGTCTATCTGAGCGGCGCGCATGACGCGCAGAAGAATTTGAACCTGGAGTTCTCGCGCCGGGCACGCGGCATTCCAATTTGGGCCGCCTTGCGTTCGCTCGGGCGCAGCGGCGTGCAGGAGATGGTCGACCGGCATTGCGCGCAGGCTTCGCGAATTGCCGAAGGTCTGCGCGCCGCCGGCTTCGAGGTGTTGAACCGTGTCGTGCTGAACCAGGTGCTGGCGCGGGCGAAGACCGACGCGCAGACCGTCGCGATTCGCGAAGCGGCGCAGGCGTCGGGCGAAACGTGGTTCGGCCAGACTGTCTGGGAAGGCCGGCCGGCGTTTCGCATCAGCGTGTCGTCGTGGCGCACGGAAGACAAGCACGTCGATCAGTTGGTGGCGTTGCTTGCGCGTTTGCTCGCCGAGCAGCGCGCCTGAGCGACGCGCCGGCGGCACGCCTGTCGATCGTCGAGCGGCTCCGCTCGCGCAACGGCTCACGGAGCAGCGCCACCAAACCGCAGCGGCGCACACAAAAAAGGCGGTTCCTGCTCGACACAGGAACCGCCTTTCTTCATGCAGCCAGGTTCGCCAGCGCGACTTACTCCGCCGCGTAGGTCTTCTGCGTTTGCTCGCCCAGACCTTCAATCCCCAGGCGAATCGTCTGGCCCGGCTTCAGGTACACCGGATTCGGCTTCACGCCCATGCCGACGCCCGGCGGCGTGCCGGTCGAAATCACGTCGCCCGGTTGCAGGCTCATGCACTGCGATACGTACGAGACCAGCTTCGCGACGCCGAACACCATCGTCTTCGTGCTGCCGTTCTGATAGCGATGGCCGTCCACTTCGAGCCACAGGCTCAGGTTCTGCGGGTCCGCGACTTCATCGCGCGTGACCACCCACGGACCGATCGGGCCGAACGTGTCGAAGCCCTTGCCCTTGTCCCACGTGCCGCCCTTTTCGATCTGCCATTCGCGTTCCGACACGTCGTTGATCACGCAGTAACCGGCGACGTAATCGAGCGCGTTGGCTTCGTCGATATATTTCGCCGGCTTGCCGATCACCACGCCGAGTTCCACTTCCCAATCGGTCTTTTTCGAGCCGCGCGGAATTTCCACGTCGTCGTTCGGGCCGCTGATCGCGCTCGTCCACTTGTTGAAGATGACCGGTTCGGCCGGCACCGGCAGATTCGATTCGGCCGCGTGATCCGCGTAATTCAAGCCGATACAGATGAACTTGCCGATCTTGCCGACGCACGGACCCATGCGCGGATTGCCTTCGACCAGCGGCAGCGAGGCCGGATCGAGCGCGCGCAGCTTGGCGAGACCTTCGTCGGTTAGCGCGGCGCCATCGATATCGGCGACCACTTTCGACAGATCGCGAATCTTGCCTTGTGCGTCGAGCAAGCCCGGCTTTTCCTGGCCCTTCGGCCCATAACGAAGCAGTTTCATCCTGACACTTCCTTTGAGTGGTGTTCGGTTCGTGGTTCAGCTTGGGTCGGCGTACCTCAGTTCGACCAGCCGCCGTCGATCACATGCGCGTGGCCCGTGGTGAACGACGATTCGTCGGACGCGAGATACAGCGCCAATGCGGCGATCTCTTCCGGCTTGCCGATACGGCCCATCGGCTGACGCGCGACGAAAGCCGCCTGCACGGCGTCCAGCGTCGCGCCCTGTGCCTGAGCCTGGTCGACGATCCGCTGTTCGAGCGACGGCGAAGCCACAGTGCCCGGGCAGATCGCGTTACAGCGTACACCACGCGTGATGAAGTCGGCAGCAACGGATTTGGTCAGCCCGATCACCGCGGCCTTGGAGGCGCTGTACGCGAAGCGGTTCGGCACGCCCTTCACGCTCGACGCCGCCGACGACATATTGATGATCGAACCGCCGCCGTTGTCCAGCATGGCGGGCAGGAACGCGCGGATCGTGCGGTACATCGCCTTCGCGTTCAGGTCGAACGCGAAGTCCCAATCCTCTTCGCTGCATTCGAGAATGTTGCCCGCATGCACGAAGCCCGCGCAGTTGAACAGCACGTCGATCGCGCCCAGTTCGGCGGCCAGCGCCTTGATCGCCGCGTTGTCGCGCACGTCGAGCTTGCGGGCGTCGACCGGCTTGCCGGCGAGTCCGTCGATGCGGATGTCAGTGGCGATCACACGCGCGCCTTCGCGTGCGAAGAGTTCGGCGGTGGCGAGTCCGATGCCTTGTCCTGCCGCCGTGATCAGGGCCGTCTTGCCGGCCAGTCTTTGTGTCATCTACGACTCCAGTTGAATGGGCTGTGCATTTGCTTTTGCTTCTGCTGCTTGTCTCTTCCAGAAATCAAAGTCGATAAAACGCAGCGGCATTGCCGCCGAAAACGGCTTCGCGCTCGCCTTCGCTCAAGGAGCCGAGCAGCGTATTCGTCACCGAATGCCAGAGCAGATAGTCGCCGTTCAGATCGAGCACCGGCCAGTCGCTGCCCCACATCAACCGCGCCGGCCCGAACGACTTCAGCAGATGCTCGACATACGGCTGTAGCGTTGCCTCGGTCCAGCCGGGCGAGGCCTCGGTCACGAGACCCGACAGTTTGCAGTGCACATTCGGCAGTTTCGCGAGCCGCGTAATCGCGTCGGCCCAGCCTGGATAACCGGCGTGCCCGTAGCGGATGGGCGGCTTCGCCCCGTGATCGACCACGATACGCAGCGCCGGAAACCGCGCCGCGAACGTTTCGAAAGGCTCGACGTGTCGCGCGTAAATCAAACCGTCGAACGCGAGGTCGTGTGCGATCAGCGCTTCGATCGCGGGGGCGAGATCGGGGTTGGTAATCCAGGTATCGTCGGGCAAATCCTGCAGCATCGGCCGCACGCCCTTGAACTTCGGCTCGTGCGCCAGCGCTTCGATCACGGCCGGCGCCGTGGGCAACAATAACGGCACCCAGCCGACCACCCCGGCAATCGACGGCTCATGCCGCGCGAGGTCCAGCAAATAGCGTGTTTCGTCGATGGTCGGGGCCGCCTGCACCACCACCGTCCGTTCAATGCCCGCGCGCTCTCGCAACGGTTTGAGATCCGCCGGGCCAAACGTCCGGTACAAAATCTTCAGTTCCGGCGTGAGCCACTCGTAGTCGCCGCGAGCGGGGTCCCAATAGTGCTGGTGGGCATCGATAAGCATCGTCAAATCAACTCTCCGGCGCGGGCGCGCGGTTGTCGAGCAAGCCTTCGTCACGCAATGCGGACCACAAGCCCGCGGGGATCGGCTGCTCGAACGACGCCGCGTTCTCGCGCAATTCGTCGGCACTGCGCGCGCCGGTCAACACCGTGGCGACCGCCGGATGCGCATACGGAAACTGCAAGGCGGCGGCCGCCAGCGGCACACCGTGCGCACGGCACACCGCTTCGAGCTGCGCGACGCGCTCGATCACTTCGCGCGGCGCCTCGCCGTAATTGAATTTCAGATCACCTTCGACGCCGCGCGCCAGAATGCCCGAGTTGAACGCGCCGCCTAACAGGATGCTGACGCCGCGTTCTTCACAGGCCGGCAGCAGGTCGTCGAGCGTGGTCTGTTCGAGCAGCGTATAACGGCCCGCGAGCAACGCGCAATCGATATCGAACTCGGCCATCGCATCGAGTATTACCGCACCTTCATTGACCCCCAGTCCGACGGCCTTGATCGCGCCCGCCGAGCGCAATTTGTCCAGCGCGCGAAACCCGCCGCCTTCGGTCAGTTGCCGCCAGTAATGGGGATGATTGTCGCCATGCGTGGCGCGGCCGATATCGTGCACCAGCAGAATGTCGATATCGACGATACCGAGGCGCTGCTGGCTGTCTTCGAACGAGCGCAGAATGCCGTCGTGCGTGTAGTCGTATATGGCTTCGAAAGGGAGCGGGTTTTGCCAGCCTTCCTTGTCGTCGAAAGGCGTGGTGCGCGGCACGAAGCGGCGGCCCACCTTGGTGGACAGCACGTAGTCGCCGCGCGGATAGCGCCGCAAGACGTCGCCCAGGCGATGCTCGGCCTTCGTGTTGCCGTAATGCGGCGCGGTGTCGAAATAACGCACGCCGGCGTCCCACGCGGCGGCGATGGTGGCGTGGGCTTCTTCATCGGACAGGTCGCGGTAGAGGCCGCCCAAGGGCGCCGTGCCGAGTCCCAATCCGCTCACCTGCACCGCCCCACGGCCGATGCGGCGCCGTTGCCCGATCTTCGATGCGATCGTTGCCGTCATTCAGCGCGTCTCCAGTATCGACCGGAGTTGACGCTTCAGCGCTGACTCCGGTTCCATTCGTGTTTTACCATGCACGCGCAGCATGTGCCCGCAGCGTGTACGACCTGCTTGCCGGAAGGCCTGCTGACAAACCGCTCAGTGCGGCTCGATCGCGACGACCCGGTGCTGCGGCGCGGCGCTCGAGGGCAAGCAAGCCGGGCCGACCGGATCGAACGTCTTGTAGGTCAGGATGAATTCCTGATGGCCGAGCGTTTCCGACTTCGAGGCCGCGCCACCCGACACCGCCACGGTTTGCTCGAACACTTCGCGGCCTACTTCGTCGAGTGTGCCGCGGCCCTCGAGAATACGACCCGCGTCGACATCCATGTCGCCGGCGAGGTTGCGATACGTCGCCGGATTCGCGCACACCTTGATGACCGGCGAGATCGCCGAGCCGACCACCGAGCCGCGCCCGGTCGTGAACAGAATCACATGCGCGCCACAGGCGATCAGTTCGCCGATCTCGGCGTTGTCGCTGATGTTCGGAAAGCCGAAGCGCGGTTCGCCGTCGGGCACCACGTCGAGCAGATACAGGCCGCCGGTTGGCGGAATGTCGCCGGGTTTGACGATGCCGACAATCGGCGACGCCCCGCTCTTGGCATAGGCGCCCAGCGACTTTTCTTCCTGCGTGGTGAGGCCGCCGTCCGCGTTGCCGACCGCAAAACTGCCGTGGCCGAGAATCGAGTAATAGCGCGCTGCCTTCGCGACACAGGCAACGATCTCTTCACCAAGTTCGGGCCGTGACGCGCGCGTTTTCATATGGAACTCGCAACCTACCAGCTCGCCGGTTTCTTCGAAAATGCACGTCGCGCCCGCGTCGATCAGATGGTCGAACGCGCGGCCCACGGCCGGATTCGCGGTGATGCCGCTGGTGCCGTCCGAGCCGCCGCAAATGGTGCCGATCACCAGTTCGCTCAGCGCCATCGGTACTTTCTCTTGCGCGGCGAGTTGCCCGCGCACACTGCGAATCCAGTCGACGCCGTATTGAATCGTGCTGCGCGTGCCGCCCTTTTCCTGGATGGTCAGTACTTCGACCGGCCGGCCGCTTGCGCGCACCACGTCCACCAGATAGTGCTTGTTCATGCTCTCGCAGCCGAGCGAGACGAACAACACCGCGCCCACGTTGGGATGCGTGGTGAGCCGCTCGAGCATTTTTTCGGCATAGCTGTTCGGATAGCAGCCGGGAAAGCCGATCAGATGAACGGGCGGTTCGCGTTCGGCGGAAGGATCGTCGAACGCATCGAGAGGTTCGCGAAACTGCGTGACGATCTCGCGCGCGACGTGATGCGCGCATTCGACCAGGTAAGCCACCGCCACCACATTGCGGATGCCCTTGCGGCCGTCGCGGCGCAGGTAACCTTGCAGCGTGGGCTGCTGCGATGCGGCGGATGGAGATGCTACGGAAGTGTCAGTCATGATCATTCCAGCGCGGCGTAAAAGCCACGACATTGTGCTCACATCAGTGATGGACGAACTCGTGGCCCGCGTCGTGCGTATAGGTGGGCAGGTAGTCGCTCTCGAGATTGTGCGTATGCAGATGCGCACCGCGCGCCACTGCTTCCGTCACGTGACCGATCACTGCGCCGTAGCGCAGCACCTTGTCGTCTTTCGCGAGTTCATGGCGCGCCACCTTGTGACCGAGTTCGATGGTTTTGGTGAGCGTCACGCGCTCGCCTTCAATCTCGACCTGCGTGCCGCCGTCCAGCCGCGCCGCCGCGATCAGGCAGTTGTCGGCGGGGCTGAGCAGGATCAGGCGTGGGTCCGTTTGCATGGGGCGGCTGGTCAAGTGAGTTCTCCGGAATGCGTGTGCATCAGTTCTGGCCTTCGCCGCTTGCGAGGCGCGCCACCATCAGCGAGCCCAGGATGATCGCGCCGTAGATCGCCTGGATCCAGAAAGACGGCACCTGGGCAAGCGTCAGCAGGTTCTGCACGACGCCGAGCAGCAGCACGCCGGTGAGCGCACCGAACATGGTGCCCTTGCCGCCGTCGAGCGAAATGCCGCCGATCACCGCTGCCGCGAACACCGTGAAGATCATGCCGTTGCCCTGGTTCGCGTTGATCGCGCCGACATAGCCGGTCACGATCAAACCGCCCAGCGACGCGAGCACGCTGCCGAGCACGAACACGCCCCACGTAATGCGCTCAACGCGAATCCCCGCGGCGCGCGCCGCCTCGGGATTGCCGCCGATCGCGTACAACGCGCGACCCAGCCGGTGATAGCGCAACACGAAGGCCGCGATCGCGAACGCCACTGCCGCGAGCCACACGGACAACGGCAAGCCGAACACGATGGTGGTCGCGAGCGTGAAGAACGACGGCGGCATATCGAACAGCGTGCCGCCCTTGGTCGCACCGACCAGCATGCCGCGCAGCACGATGAGCATGGCCAGCGTGACGATGAACGCGTTCAGCCGCAAACGCACCACCAGAAAGCCGTTGATGAAACCGATCACCGCGCCGACCGCCACGATGGCCAGCAAGCCGGCTGCCGCAGGCCATTGCAGGCCGAAGCCCGCGGACGCCGCCGGCATCACCAGCATCGCGCCCACGGCGGGCGCAATGCCAACCGTCGATTCGAGCGACAAATCGAACTTGCCGGTCAGCACGATCAGCGATTCGGCGAGCACGACCAGCGCCAACGCCGCGGAGGCGCCCAGTACGCTGATGAGATTCGCTTTGGTCAAAAAGCTGGGGCTGACAAATGCGCCGATCACGATCAGCAATGCGAGCGCGGGCAGCAATGCCAACTCGCGCAGGCGCGCGAGTTCGGAGCGCGCGCGTTTGCCGCGAGTGGACTGCGCCAGCGGCTGGGCCTGAGCTTGCGCGGTGCCGAAGGCGGGACTGGGCACACTATTCTTCATGGAGACTGACTCCTTCAACGGATGCGATCAGGTCGTGGTCCTGCCAACCCGCCGGAAATTCGGCCGCGACACGGCCACGGAACATGACCAGCACGCGGTCACAGGTGCGCAGATCGTCGAGTTCGCCGGACACGACCAGCACGGCCTTGCCCTCTTCGCGCACGCGATCCACGACGGAGAGCAGTGCTTCTTTCGATTTCACGTCGACGCCCGCCGTGGGATCGATCAGCACCAGCACATTGGGATTGGTGGCGAGCGCACGCGCCATCACCACCTTCTGCTGATTGCCGCCCGACAGGCCGGACACCACATGCTCCGGACCTTGCGCAACGATGCCGAGCGCATCGATCATCTTCTGGCCGAACGCGTTCTTCTTCGCGGGCGGGGCGATGCCGAACTTGCCGAGCAAACGCGCGATCGTCATCGAGGCGTTTTCCGCGACCGATTGCGTGAGCACGAGGCCTTCGTGATGGCGATCCTTCGGCACACAGCCAATGCCGTGCGCGAGTGCCGCGGGCACGTCGCCGGGCGGCAAGGTCTTGCCATCCACCCGGATCGCGCCGCGTTTGGCGGCACGCAGGCCGGCAATCGCTTCGGCCACGCTCGTACGGCCGCTGCTCGTCGCGCCGGTCAGGCCGACCACTTCGCCGCGCTTGACGGTGAACGACACGCCTTCGTAATCGGCGCCCGCGAGGCCGTCGACGTGCAGCGCGATCGCCGTGTCGGCGGGCAATGCGTCGCGCGCCGCCGCGTCGGCGACGGCGAGTCCGCCGCGTTCGCCGGTCATCGCTTCGATCAACTGCTCGCGCGGCAGCGCTGAAACCGGCGCGCTGACGATATGTCGCGCGTCGCGCAGCACCGTCACGGTCTGGCAGATTTCATAGACTTCCTGAAGATGGTGCGAGATGAACAGGAAGGTCACGCCTTCGCGCTGCAACTCGCTGATGCGCCGGAACAGGCGCTTGATTTCGTCGCCGTCGAGCTGCGCGGTCGGTTCGTCGAGAATGATGAAGCGCGCGCCGTACGACAGCGCACGTGCGATTTCCACCAGCTGCCGTGCCTCCACCGTCAGATCGCCGGCGCGGGCGTCTTCGCGCACGTCGATCTTCCAGTGATCGAGCAGCTCGCGCGCATCGCGCCGCATGGCTTGCCAATCGATCACGCCGCCGCGCAGCGGCTGCCGGTTGATAAACAGATTCTCCGCGACGCTCAGGTCGCGGATGATCGTCGAATGCTGATAGACACACGCCACGCGCTCGCGCCACGCGTCGCGATCCGCGATCGAAGGCGCGGCCGTGCCGCTGAAACGCACCTCGCCGGTGTCGGGCTTGCGCAGGCCGGTGAGGATCGACACCAGCGTCGATTTACCCGCGCCGTTGCGCCCGACGAGCGCATGCGACTCGCCGGGCATCACGCGGATGCTCACGTCTTTCAGCGCGGCCGTCGAACCGAAGCGTTTGGTGACTTCGAACGCTTCGACGACGGGCACGGAGGGCGTGGAATCGCTCATTTGACAGTATTGCCCCACAAGGCTTTGTCGTCGACATTCGACTTGGTCACGAGCGGTGCGGGCAGTTGGTCTTCCAGAATGCCCGGCGCCAGCTGGATGATGTTGCTGCCGTGATCGGTCGGGCCCGGCTTGAAGGTCTGCCCTGCCAGCGCCGCCTTGATATAGAAGAGCCCGTATTTCGCGTACGAATCGGCGGGCTGCGACACGGTTGCGTCGATATCGCCGCGGCGGATCGCATCGAACTCCTGAGGAATGCCGTCGTTGCTAACGATCACGACGTGCTTCGCGTCGCCGACAGGAAAGAGCATTTGCTTGCGGCGCAGGGTTTGCAGCGTCGGCGACAGATAGACGCCGCCAGCCTGCATGTAGATGCCTTTCACGTCGGGATTCGCGGTCAGCAGGCTGTCGAGCGCGGTCGCCGCGACGTCGCCTTTCCAGGCCGCAGGGATCTCCAGCACCGACACGCCAGGATAGCCTTTCATGCATGAGCGGAACGCTTCGGACCGGTCGCGTCCGTTGACCGAGGCGAGGTCGCCCATGATCTGCACGACCTTGCCCGACTTCACGTGATCGCCAATGTACTTGCAGGCCTTTTCGCCATACGCGCGATTGTCGGCGCGGACCACCATCGCAACCTTGCCTTGTGTGGGCGCGACGTCCACGGCGACCACGGGCACGTTCTTCGCCGCGGCGGCGTCGAGCGCGCGGCTGATCGCCGCCGAATCCAGCGGGCCGACCACGATGCCCTTCGCACCGAGGTTCAGCAGGTTGTTCATGTCCGTGATCTGCTGCGCGGGATCACCGTTCGAATTGACGGGCGCAAGAATGTCGAGGCCTATGTCCTTCGCGTACTTGGGCAGATAGTTGTTGTACGACTGCCAGAATGGCGACGTGAGCAGCGGCAGGCCGAGGCCGATCTTGCCTGCGTCGGCGGCCTGCGCGGCGCCGGTCACGCCAAGGCCGGCGAGACAGACGGCGGCCGCCGCGGCGGATAGCGAACTGCGGAACAAACTGCGAGCCGCGTGCGGCCCTTTCGCGAACGACATGGTTGTCTCCTGATTTGCGTTGTTGAACTGCGTGAACCGACACGGAATGCCAGCACTTCGTCCTGCGCTTTCTTATTGAGGGCCCCCAAACCTGCCGATTCGCGCGAGGCCCCCGAGGGTGCGCGAAAGAATTTGGGATGGCCCAGTGTTTTTTCTTGTCGAGTATTGGCGTGCGTTCATTCACCAATGAACGTATTATTCATATACGGACTTTTCGAAGTCAAGCAATGTGCGCTGCACCAAGCGTCCGTGTTTTCCCTGGACGGTGCCACCTCGCACGAGATTCGTCACGCACTTACACTCACGCGCCAGATAATGAGAACTGCACACGGAACCTCGCTCACGATGGACGCAGAAGACAAAGACGACGCCGACCGTTATCGTGCCCCGGCGCTCGACAAAGGCCTCGACATCCTCGAACTGCTCGCCGAGCAGAAGGAAGGCCTGACGCGCGCCGAAATCACCAAACTGCTGGGACGCAACGCGAGCGAGATGTATCGCATGCTCGAACGGCTGGTCGCGCGCCAGTACGTGGTGCGCTCGGCGGCGGGCGACCGCTATTCGCTCAGTCTCAAGCTGTATGCGCTCGCCCATCGTCATCCGCCGATGAACCGTCTGATCTCCGAAGCGCTGCCGCTCATGCAGCGCTTTGCCGATGCTGCCGAACAATCGTGTCACCTCGTGGTGTACGACCGCGGCAATCTGCTGGTGATCGCGCAGGTGGATGGTCCCGGCACGTGGGGTATGTCGGTGCGGCTCGGTTCGCGCGTCGGTCTGATCGATACGGGGTCGGGCCGCGTGATGCTCGCGTTTCAAAGCATCGAGCAGCGCGAACAGATGCTGGCCGAACATACCAAGGTGAAGGGCGAGGTGACGATCGACCGTGACGCGCTCGAACAGGCTTGCGCTCGGATTCGCGCGGCGGGCTTCTCGCAGAAGGACAGCCAGCAGACGTTCGGCGTGACCGATGTCACGTTTCCGATCCAGGGGCCGTCCGGCCAGGCGATCGCGGCCCTCACCTGTCCGTACCTGCGGCGTATCGACGAATACGTCGCGCCGACGCTGGAAGCCGCCACCGCGCTGCTGCGCGAGACAGTAGAGGCGTTGTCGATGTTTCGTGAGAATGCCGCGTAGCGTGACGAACCGTCGCGTGTATTCACCGGGCTAAACAAGTACTATGCGAGGCCGCCCGAATTCCCTCAGGCAGTGGCGAATTCACTCGCATACGAAGCTCTGCCATGCACGAGTACCCTCCCCGAATTGCACGTCGTCGATGTCTCGCTGTTGCCACTCTGGGCGCCGCCGCGCTCGCCGCACTGACAGTTAGCATGCCTGCTGATGCATTTCCACAGTGCACGGTCACCGGGAACGGATCCGTCGACTTTGGCACGATAGCGGTGCCGCACGATGCGCCAATTGGTTCATCGATTGGTCCGCCCGTGTCCATCACGTTGTGGGTAAGCTGTCCGCGTAATGACTATGATGGCGGACACGGCTATTTTCTCCAGTACGCCGCCTACGCAGGTGTAAACGCATCCGTGCGCGATGTGTGGGATACGAGCTTGACGGGCATCGGAGTCCGGGTCACCGACGTCACTTATAACAACGCAATTCTGTCGCGTACACGGGAGGGGGATTTTGCGCCGGCCGTCGGGTCCGGGGTAACGTATAACGCCAACTATGTTTTCACATTTCAACTCGTGAAAACCTCGGCTGAAGCAAGCAACGGACAAATCCTCAACCTGGTGTTGGCGTTGCTGAAAAGTCACGACATTAGTCACAATGTCGACTCCGCGCCTCTCAACACTTTGTCGATCGGTACAGCGACAATCGCCGCGAGTACCTGCGACGTGACGACGCCGTCTCTCAGCGTCTCGCTACCGCCGGTCGCTGCGAATGCATTTCCCGCGCGGGGTGCAACGGCCGGCAATACGAATTTCAGCATTGACCTGTCCTGCCAGCCTGGCGCCAACGTTTTCGTTACGCTCACCGACGCTACAGATTCGGGCAACACAACGAGCAATCTGACTCTCACAGGCGATTCGACCGCCTCGGGCGTCAATCTCCGTGTGCTGGACAGTAACGGATCGCCGGTCAGTTTCGGACCGGACTCGGCTGCACCGGGTACGACAAATCAATGGTTGGTCGGCCCGTCAGCGACCACAACCGGCATCCCGCTCACGGCACAATACGTTTCAACCGGCAAGGTTTCACCTGGCACGGTAAAGGGGCTGATGACCTTTACATTGAGCTATCAATAGGCCAAGCACCCGGGCTCGAAACCGGACCGCTCCCGCACATGGTTTAGAATGGCGACCCTCTCAAAAATCACGCTGCATGGGTTCGCTCATGCGCGCCCATCGATAAGCAATGGCGAAACTTCTGACCGATTCCGAATTCCAGCGTTTTTCCGAACTCCAGCAGAAGCAGTCGAGCTTCACGATCACGCCTGAAGAAGCCGACGAACTGCGCGACATCGTCGCTCACGCGCAAAAGCGGCGCGACGATCGCGCGGCGGCGATGCAAAGCATCGAGACCTTTATTCAGCAATTCGACATCAGCCCGGACGAGCTGTTTTCGCCGGAGCAGATCGGTGAGGCCGCGCGTACTTATGGCCTGATTCCGGCCGCGAAGAAAGAACGCGTGCTGCCGCCGCAATTCACGTTCAACGGCAAACCGTATCAGTGGACGGCGCGTCCGCTGCCGGACGACATTCGCGTGCCGCTGTTCGATGCGTTCAAGGCCGGTGAGTCGGTCAAGTCGTTCATCGCGACGCCGAAGGATGCGAGCCGTTGTGCGGCGACCATCGCGCGCCTGGAGCGCGAGACCGGCGCGGTGTATGGCGATGCGTGGCTTGAAGAACTGTCGGTGACGCGCACGCAAGTCGACGAAGCTGCGGCCAAGCTGGCGGCCTGAGGCGGTTTAGCTCTTTCACGCTTCCTGCGGCGAGATGCCTCCAGCGCCTCTCGCCGCTTCGATCACAGCTTCGATCACCGCTGCAATTGCCGCAGTTGCCGCGCCGCGCCGCCGACCCGCTGTACCGGCGACGCGACGGTGATCCATTTAACTCTGCACCGTTGGCGCACCGCCTTCCGCGCTTGCGTCGGCCGGTTCATCCAGCGCCATACGAAAGCCAACGACACCCGGATCCTCCGTCCGCGTAATCGTAAAGCCGCAAGCTTTGGCGAGCGAGATCATCGCCACATTCTCGCGCAGTGCCTCGCCGATCAGCCAATGCGTGCCGCGCGCCCGCGCGTATTTGATGATCCGGTCCATCAGCAATTGGCCGAGACGCCGGCCTTTCTGGTCCGAGCGCACCGCCACCGCGAATTCGGCCGTTTCGTTGTCGGGATCGGCGACCGCCCGCACCACGCCCAGTGTCCGCGTGAAACCTTCTTCGCTTCGCACAGTGGCGATCAGCGCCATTTCGCGGTCGTAGTCGATCTGCGTCATGCGCGCGAGTTGCGAGTGGTCGAAGCTGCTCACCGCGCCGAAAAATCGCAGGCGCAAATCTTCGGGCGTCATCGCTTCGACGAAGTCATGATGCGCGGCCTCGTCTTCCGGCCGAATCGGCCGCACCGTCACCCGCAAACCCTGCCAGTCCAGCGTCTCTTCGAAGCGGCGCGGATAAGGCACGATCGCGAGGCGGCTGCGCTTCGCCGCGACGCTCAATGAAGGATCGACCACCGTCACCTGATCGCGATACACCCTGAGCGTCAGCGTAAGTCCGACGAGTTCCTTGACGTCGCACACGGCTTGCGAGAGCCCCGTGAGCGCGGCCAATGCCGGTTCCGGCGCAACCAGCCGCGCGTACCGCGAGCGCGCGACGATGTCACGTGCGAGCATGGGATTGAGCGGCGGCAAGCCGTAAACCCGCAGCGGCTCGGCCAGGCCATCAACCGACGGCGCGGTGAAGCGAAATACGGGGCCGAAGTTGTCGTCGTCGTGAAGTTCGACGATGAGGTCGACTACGGGCTTGCCGGCTGATCCAGAGCTGGCTTCCGTGCCATCGGCGGCCTGCGGCGCCGTCTCCACGCGCAATCCGAATCGCTCCAGAAACCGCGCCGCCGCTTCGCCGGTGAGTTGGTGCTCACCTGCGGCGAGCGCTTCGCGTGCCTGGGCTTGAGCCGCGTCGATCGCGGCGGGGATTTGCGCCGGCAAACCCTCGGGCGTCTGCATCAGCAGTTCGCGTCCCATCCGATAATCGACCAGCCGCGCGAAGGCGCGCGCCAGCCGCTGCGGTGTCGTATGAACGGGAATGCCCTGCGCATGGAGCGCGTCGCGCGTGGCGGCATCCACGCCGCCGAAAAAGCACGCGAGCAAACCGCGATACGCGAAGCGCTGATTCGCGATCAAGGCTTGCGCCACTTCGCCCACCGGTGCGCTGTGCGTCGACGCATGCACGACGAAAGCCGTGCCCGTACTGCGCTGGTTCGCGAGCAGTTCGAGGGCGGTCCCGAAGTGCTCGGGGCGCGCGTCGTCGCCGAGCCGCAGTGGATTGCCGCCGATCGCATGCGGCAATGCCTGTTTCAATGCCTCGGACGCTTCGTCGGGCCACGGCGCGAGCGTGTCGCCGGCCGCCGCGAAGGCATCGCAGGCGAGCGTGGCGAGGCCGCTGTCGCTCGTAATCAGCGTGGCCGTGGCGCCCGCCGCCACGCGGCCCACGCCCAACGTCTCGATTTCGTCGAGCAAGTCGTCGAGCGAGTCGACCCGCACCATGCCCGCACGGCGGAACGCGGCGGTGTAGAGTCCGTCGGCGGGATCGGCGCGGCCGGAGCGCAGCGCCAGAACCGGCTTGTTGCGCGCCGCCGCGCGAGCGGCCGACATGAACTTGCGCGCCGCGCGCACGCTGTCCAGTTCGAGCAGGATGGCGCGTGTGCCGGGGTCGCTGGCCAGATAGTCGAGCACGTCGCCCGCATCCACGTCCGCCTCGCCGCCGAGCGCCACGGCGTGCGAAAAGCCGAGGCCGCGCGCCCGCGCCCAGCCGAGCACGGCATTGGTCAGCGCGTTCGACTGCGATACCCACGCGACGCCGCCCGCCTTGACCGTGCACGACGGCGCGCCCAGATGCGCGCGCAGCGCCGGCGACACCACGCCGAGACTGCCCGGCCCGACGATCCGCAGCAGATTGGGCCGCGCTGCCGAGAGCGCATGTCGCAGCGCGAGCCGGTCGTCATCGCTGCGCACCTCGCCGACAATGATCGCCGCGCGCGTGCCCAAGCCACCGAGCTGACGGATGATGCCCGGCCACGTCGCCGGCGGCGTGCAGATCACCGCGACTGTGGGCGCTTCCGGCAAGTCGCCGGTCTCGCCGATCACGGCATGGCCGCCGAGCGTCTGATACTTCGGATTGACGGGCCAGAGCGGCCCGTCGAAGCCCCCTTCCAGCACGCGCGTCCACACCATCGCGCCGGTGCTGCCGGGCCGCTCGGAGGCACCGATCACGGCGACGGATTTGGGTCGAAACAAGGCGTCGAGATTGCGAACGGTCACGGGCGCTCCAGGACTGGGGACAGCGAGCCGCGTGGCGGCCGGGCATGCGTCTCCGTCAGCATAGGCGAAGTCGGGCGCTCGCGCGGCGCTTCTCCGCGAACACGGCGGTTGCGGCGCATCGCCGACAACAGCCCAGGGCGTGCAGCGGATATTTCTTATCGAGATCAAGCAAAATGACAGAGGCAAATGCGACAATCGCCAGGCCGCCACGATAGCGGCCTATTTTGAATAATCGCTGGCCCATGGTGATTCAAATCATGCGCGCAGGAGACGCTCGCAAGGACCTGTGCTTGAGAGACAACGCGCGGCTGGCGACGCACCACGAACTCGATCCGCCGTTCCGCCCGATATCCGCCGGCCGGACTGTGGACGACTAAAAGCAATAGAAGGTGATTTATGCGGCGCTTGCCATCGCTGATCGCGTTGCGCTTCTTTGAAGAGACGGCCCGTCACATGAGTTTCAATCGCGCGGCCATTGCACTGTGCGTGACCCAAGGCGCCGTGAGCCGGCAAATCAAGCTGCTCGAAGAATCGCTCGGCGCGAAACTGTTCGAGCGCGACCACAAGGGCATTCGTCTGACGCAAGCCGGGTTGCAATTGCTGCCGTGCCTGTCCGAAGCCTTCGACACGATTGAGCGCGGCTTTCGTCAGATTTCGGTGGCCAAGGGGCGGCGGCTCGTGCTCGCCGTGCCGCCCACTTTCGCCACGCAATGGTTTTCGCCGAGGCTCGGTTCGCTCGCGGTGGAGTTGCCCGACGTCGAACTGTCGGTTCGCACGGAAGCGCACGGCGACTTTCACTGTCAGATCCGCTTTGACCGCCACGCGCTGCCGGACGGGCATTCCGAATTGCTGATGACCGAGCGCCATGTGCTCGTGGGCACACCTCGCCTGCTCGATCAACCGCTCGACGCGCTGCTCGAACGCATGCCGGCGTTGCATGTGCTGCACAACGACGCGCGGCTCGACCTGTGGCCGAACTGGCTCGCCAAGGCGGGCAGGCCCGCGCGTTACGCGGACAACGGCATCGAGTTCTCGACACTCGAACAGGCGATTCGCGCGGCGAGCAAAGGCGCGGGGCTGGCGGTCGTGGACCGGAACATGATTGTGGAAGAATTGGCGGACGGCAGTCTCGCGCAGTTTTCGGATGTCGAAGTGAGCGGGCCGTTCGGCTACTGGCTCGATATTCCGCAGCGGCACGTGGGGCTCGAACATGTGCAGGCGTTGGCGGGGTGGCTGCGGGAAGAGGTGTTGAAGCTGGAC